>JBKJRY010000242.1:0-20673 GCA_046593045.1 Chitinophagaceae bacterium
GCAGCTTCCTTCAGATTTTATCTCACGATAAACACCCTTGCTTTGGACTAACAGTTCCCGTTAGATGGCCTGTTCAGGACTTTAACCTTAAAGAACAATGGCATGCATGGCGCACAAAGAAAGGCCCCTGTAGAAACAGGGGCCGTTTACCAAAACTAACTGCTTATGAGAAAATTGACTTGTAAACTTTTGAAATTGATTATATCATTTAATCAATTGCTTTATACATTTCAAATCACATGCCAAAATTAGATTGAATTCTGTTAACAAATACATAAGAAGACATGACTTAACAAAATTTAGTAATTTAATGACTGTAACCTGACGAACACCATAAATATACGCAATTAGGTCTATTGTTGCGTTAGTTTTTCAGAATTTTCCGCAAATTGCAGTGCATCAATAAATTCCTGTAAGTCCCCATTTAATACTGCATCCAGGTTGTAAATCGTTAAAGCAATACGATGGTCAGTAACCCTTCCCTGGGGAAAGTTATATGTCCTGATTTTAGCCGAACGGTCACCCGTACTTACAAGGCTTTTGCGATGACGGGAAATTTCTTCCTCCTGCTTCCTTACCTCCTCTTCATACAATTTTGTCCGAAGCATCTGCATGGCTTTTTCCCTGTTACCAAGTTGGCTTCTCTCTGTCTGACAAACAATTACAAGGCCCGTTGGAAGATGTGTAAGCATTACTTTAGTCTCCACTTTATTGACATTCTGTCCGCCTGCCCCGCCGCTCCTGGCAGTTTCCATTTTTACATCGCTTTCTTTTACATCTACATCCACTTCCTCAGCTTCAGGCATAACAGCTATTGTGGCAGCACTTGTATGTACCCTGCCACTACCTTCAGTATCGGGCACTCGTTGCACGCGATGAACGCCACTTTCAAACTTCAAAGTCCCATATACATCTTCTCCTGTCACTTCTATCTGCACTTCCTTATAGCCACCAACTGTACCTTCATTTTCGCTTAATGTGGCTGTTTTCCAGCCCTTTTCCTCACAAAATTTGATATACATCCTCATAAGGTCGCCTGCAAAAAGCGATGCCTCATCTCCACCGGTACCAGCCCTGATTTCGATAATGCAATTTTTCTCATCCTGTGGATCTTTGGGGATCAGCATATTCCTGATCTCTTTTTCATAGGTCTCTTTCTTTTGTAGTAAATCAGGCGCCTCCTCTTTAGCAAGCCCACGCATTTCCTCGTCATCGCTGTTAAGCATTTCTTTATTGAATTCAATATCATCAATCACTTTAGCATACATATTCCTTATATCCACAATCTTCTCAAGGCTGCGGTATTCTTTACTGAGCTGGCGGTATTTTTTATTATCATTCACTACCTCAGGATTAGAAAGCGCTACCCCAAGTTCATCAAACCGTGCTTTGATTGCTTCCAGTTTATCTAGCATATTTATTCTTAGTTTAAGAAGATCATATTAGTTCGGATATTGTAAAGCATGTGCAATCCAACACTCCATATCTTCGCAGGGTTGCAAAATTAACTTATTAGTTTTTACATGCTGTATCGAAAATTCAGTGCAGATTATTTGTTTACCGGTACAAAATTACTGGACAACAGATATGTGCTTATAACTGACAAAAAGGGAGTGACAGTCAATATTATAGAGCATAGTGATGCCGGGGATGGTATTGAATCATTTGAAGGAATAATATCTCCGGGGTTTATAAATACTCATTGTCACCTTGAACTTTCTCATTTGCAAAATAAGATTCCTGAAAAGACCGGCCTTACAAACTTTGTATATAAAGTTGTAACGGAACGGCATTATCCTGTGGAGGAAATTATCAATGCGATGGAAACTGCACAGCATAAAATGATTAAGAATGGAATCGTTGCAGTTGGAGACATATGTAATAAGGATTTGGCTGTTGCCTTGAAGAATGAAGAGCAACTTCAATATTATAACTTTATCGAAGTGACCGGGTGGAATCCTCGTTTGGCATCAGAAAGATTTGAAAAAAGCAAAGCCATATATGATAATTATATAACCTGTGGAAAAAAAACCTCTATAGTCCCCCATGCACCTTATTCCGTCTCTTCCCCCTTATGGGGAAAAATTACCCCATTTTTTATGGGGAAGACTGTGACCATTCATAACCAGGAGACAATACACGAAGACGAATTTTTTTTACGAGGCACCGGCGACCTGGTTAGAATGTACGACATGATGAAAATAGATAATTCGTTTTACAAATTTCCCGGTACAACCAGCCTCCAATCATATTTCAGAAAAATGGCGCCTGCTGCATCGGTTATATTAGTGCATAATACTTTTATTCGGCAAAACGATTTGGATTATATAAATAGGGAGAAACCCGCCGGTCAGCTTGTATCATTTTGCCTATGTCCTAATGCAAACAATTACATAGAAAATATATTTCCTCCTTTATCACTGCTCTTAGAGAATAAAGTCAATATTGTTCTTGGAACTGATAGTCTTGCCTCAAATCACCAGCTTGATATATTAGAAGAAATAAAAACTATTTCAAAAGAATTTCCTGCTATATCTACAGAAACTTTACTTACATGTGCAACTCTAAATGGAGCGAAGGCTCTGCAGATGGAAAATACATTAGGCAGTTTTGAAAAGGGAAAGAAACCCGGGATAGTGCTGATAGCAAATACTAATCGTACTAGGTTAACTGAATGCTCAAATGCAAAAAGATTATTGTAAAAAGTATGGAATAGTTCATGGGAAAATAAGGCTTGCAAAACTTAAAATGCGATCTGAATTATTGTAACAATTCGTGCAGTACCGGTAATGTCTTCATCGTTCCGAATTCAGGAATATGATATGCATAGTACTGTTCCATTACCGACAGTAGCATTCTGCGAATATTTTTATTCAATTTAATTTCCGCAAGGTCATTCGGGTGATGCGCTTTCAGCAATTGCGAAATATGTTCGCTTAAATCAGCAGTAATTTTACCATCGTTATGCTGCCCCTTATTGGTAAAATTTCCTTCCGCCGGATTGAAAATGTTTTTTAGATCAGAATAATTATCCCGCAATCTAAATCCAAAAAACCAGGCAAGTTGCATGGCAAAGTAAATTGGAAAATTTGCTGTTATTTCATCCGGGCAAATATCCAGCTCAAGGAAAGCATCTTCGCAAAAATTAAAAAGGTCGGGATTTGGTTCGGGTTGTTTTAAGCATTTGTGTAATAATTCCACCATGTATAGAGCTACTGCATTTTTAGCTACGTTACTCAAAATGTTCCTGTATAGGTAATTCCATTTCAACTCCTTTATTCGTTGTAAGTTTTTAAGATCACTGTGATATACCTGCATATCAAGTATCGAAGAAGACTGAAAAAAATGTGCTTTCGAAGTTTTTGCCTGGGTGCGTACGCCATTTACTATGTAAGATTGTATTCCAAAAAGCTCGGTAAAAATGCTTGATATGACTGATGCTTCGCCATACTTTACTGTGCGCAGGACAATACCTTTTGTGGAATAGATCATAATTATTGATCAAAGAGAATGGCTCTTTATTTGTCTAAATTACCATCATATTTTTATCGTTTATCTTAAAATAAAAAAGGGCTTTATTTTAAGAATATCATCTTTTAATAAACCCCGAGCTAGTGATTTCCCTCTTTCGCCAAACTAATTGCTAATTTGCAGTAATCATGTATACTTTAAAAAAGTCCCTCGGGCAGCATTTCTTAAAAGATGAAAACGTTGTTGAGAAGATAGTAAGCGCTTTAAAAGAACATTCCTTTGATAATTTACTTGAAGTGGGACCAGGAGGAGGAGCACTCACAAAGTATCTTTTAAAAATCCCCGGTATTAATTTTAAAGCCGTTGAGCTTGACACTGAAAAAGTGAATTATCTTTTACAACAATATCCCTGGTTGAGCGGGAAACTTATCAATAAAAGCATACTGGAAATAGACCTGCCCTTCGAAGAACCCTTTACTGTAATAGGCAATTTCCCATATAATATATCCACCCAGATTTTATTTAAAATACTTGAATGGAAAGCTAATGTACCTGTTGTAATTGGTATGTTCCAAAAGGAAGTTGCCGAGAGAGCCGCTGCCAATGAAGGAGGTAAAATCTATGGCGTGCTTAGCGTTTTACTCCAATATTATTATAAAGTTGATTACTTATTTTCAGTGGGTAATGAATGTTTTACACCTCAGCCAAAAGTGCAAAGTGGTGTAATAAGGTTAACGGCGCATGAAAATTATTTGCCTGTAAAGAGCGAAAGAGCATTTTGGGTATTGGTCAAAACATCATTTAATCAGCGCCGGAAAACACTTCGCAATGGAGTTAAAAGTTTATTTTCAAAAGAAATACTCCAGGATGATTTGTTCAACCGCAGGGCGGAAACACTAAGTGTGAAAGAATTTGCAGCACTTACTTTCAAGATGGGCTGACAATTGTAATTCATGAAAATTATTTTATCCATTTTATTTATTAGTTTTTATATTTTTTCCTGCTACTCTCCCAGGTATGTATATAGTCCTCCAACTCAAAACATCCCTGGTATAAATAAAAAAAATGATGTAGAACTGGCAGCTAACTACGGCACATCTATAAATATTTCTCCTTCCTCAGGAAACTATAACCACGGCTTTGGTTTACATACTGCTTGGGCCGTTAGTAATCATTTTGCATTTATGCTAAATGAAAATTTTCGTTGGGAAAAGAGCAGCACCAACGATACTTTTTTCCAGGGTGATAGTTCATTTTTAAATTACAAAAGCAATTTTACGGAAGTAGGTGCAGGATACTATTCATCTATAAAAAATAACGATAAAATGCAGTTCCAGTTTTTTGCCGGCGCAGCATTTGGAAGTTCTAAAATCTCAGATGATTATTTTTCAAATAATGTTTTTACCAAAAAATATCACAAAAGCAGGGTTACAAAACTTTATATTCAACCGGCTGTTATTTTCAAACCTGGAAACAATTTTAATGCAGCTTTTTCTTCCCGGTTAACTGAAATTTTATTTTCGCATATTAATACTAATTATACCTCAGCAGAATTGAACAATTATCTGCTTGATAGCATCACAAATTCTTCGATATTTTTTTGGGAGCCGGCCCTTACCTATACTTTTGGATTTAAAAAATTCCCCGCCAGGATAAGAATACAGGGCTCGGTGTCAATTCTGCTAAATCACCGGTTTGTTGAACATAGGTCTTCAAACATTGGAATTGCTGTTGTTTCTGGCTTCCGCAGCCGTCAGCAAAAGAAAAAGCCCGAAGTGAAAAAGGAACTATCCCTCCTATTTGACTCGCTTTAGTTGTAATTTTACCATACTTAAAATTGCATCTGATAATTGACTTCGTTATGAATGATAAAGCAAATTATAAAGTAAGGATCGTAACAGCAGCATCTTTATTTGATGGACATGACGCGGCCATTAATATTATGCGGCGAATCATGCAAAGTAAAGGTGCGGAGATTATACATTTAGGTCATAACAGGAGCGTTCATGAAATTGTGGAATGCGCCATTGAAGAGGATGCTCATGGCATTGCCGTCACCAGTTACCAGGGCGGCCATGTAGAGTTTTTTAAATACATGAAAGATTTACTTGAAGAAAATGGTTGTAGTCACATAAAAATTTTTGGCGGTGGTGGTGGTACAATTTTACCAATTGAAATAGAGGAACTGCATGCATATGGCATTACAAAAATCTATTCACCTGACGATGGCAGGACTATGGGCCTTGAGGGAATGATAGAAGATGTTGTGAAGAAAAGCCTCCCCCTGGCCCTGTCCTCCAGAGAAGCCCTTTCTGACAGGAAAGGGGAAATTGTCGTATCTAATGGGTATAGCGGAAGATTTGCATTAGGAGAGTGGAGAGATATTAGAAAAATAGCCCAATCAATAACACAAGCTGAAAATGGGGAGGTTATTGAAGTTGTTGGCGAGCATCTTTCGGCTACCCAGAAAAGTAATACAGGATCCGGCACAAGCAATATAAAAAGCCATTCACAGGACACAGTAACTGTAGAAGAGATTCCAGCCTCATCAGTTGTCCTGGGCATAACTGGCACAGGGGGTGCTGGAAAATCTTCTGTGACCGATGAGATAGTACGACGCTTTTTAAATAGTTATACTGACAAAACGGTCGCTGTTATATCCGTAGATCCTTCTAAGAAAAAAACCGGTGGTGCACTACTCGGCGACCGTATTCGAATGAATTCCATTCATCATCCCCGGGCTTATATGCGCTCCCTCGCAACCCGTGAAAGTGACAAAGCCCTGAGCAATTATGTCCGGGAAGCAATTGACATTTGCAAAGCTGCAGGGTATGATTTCATCATTCTTGAAAGTGCCGGTGTTGGTCAGAGCGACGCATCCATTTTGGATTATTGCGATGTAAGCATATATGTGATGACTCCGGAATACGGTGCTGCATCACAGCTTGAAAAAATTAATATGCTTGATTATGCAGATATTGTTTGCCTCAATAAATTTGATAAAGCCGGCGCCTCCGATGCGCTCCACGATGTAAAGAAGCAATATAAGCGGAATCATTCTTTATGGTCGGCGAAAGACGAGGAGATACCGGTAATTGGCACCACAGCATCTATTTTTAATGATGCAGGTGTAAACCATTTATTTGAAAAACTGGTACAGGTAATCAGGGAAAAAACTAATGTAAGCTTTGGAGAAGTTACAGTATCTGGGACCAGGCCAGGTACAATTTCAACTTCAATTATTCCGGCTAAGCGTGTGCGTTACCTTGCAGAAATTGCTGAGGAAATTGCAAGTTATAACATTCACGCTCTTGAACAGGCAGAAATCGCTTCACAGTTATACCAGGTAATTGGCACTTCCACGATCCTTAAAGAAACTTATTTTGAAGAAGGAAAACATGAAGCGGCTATTGAATCTCTGGAAGATGTTGCAGTTACCTTAAATAAGAAATTATTGCCCACTTCAAAAAAACTTATCGACGAATGGGAAAAGGTGAAAAGCTTGTATCAACAGGATTTTTTTGAATACAATGTCAGGGGGAAGGCAATTAGGCAACCCCTATATTCTGAATCATTATCGCATACAAGAATCCCAAAAATTGCCGTGCCACGTTACAAAGACTGGGGTGATATTTTACGGTGGAGATTACAGGAAAATTTTCCCGGCCAGTTTCCATACACAGCAGGGGTGTTCCCGATTAAAAGATCTGAAGAAGATCCTACCAGAATGTTTGCCGGCGAGGGCGGCCCTGAAAGAACTAACAGGCGCTTTCATTACGTGAGTGTAGGTCAGCCCGCAAAACGCCTGAGCACCGCGTTTGACAGTGTAACATTATATGGGGAAGATCCTGCCATACGTCCCGATATTTATGGGAAGGTGGGCAACAGTGGGGTTAGCATTGCCAGTGTTGATGATGCAAAAAAATTATACAGCGGTTTTGATCTTTGCGATCCCAAAACATCGGTAAGCATGACCATCAACGGCCCGGCTCCAATGTTGCTGGCCTTTTTTCTAAATGCATCTATTGATCAGCAGTGTGAAAAATATATAATTGAAAACAACTTACGGGAAAAGGTAAACGACATTGTTGAAACAAAATTTGATACCGGTCATCTTCCTAAATATATAGGCATTCATGGAGAACCCGTGATACCTGAAAAAGGAAAAATGACAGGCCACCTGCCTAAGGGAAATGACGGTCTTGGATTGCGGTTGCTCGGGTTGTCTGGTGAAGATGTACTTGATAAGGAAATCTATGAAGAGATAAAAGCAAAAGCGTTGTCTTCAGTGAGAGGTACAGTTCAGGCAGATATTTTAAAAGAAGATCAGGCACAAAATACCTGTATTTTCTCTACTGAGTTTGCACTTAAATTAATGGGTGACGTACAGGAATATTTTATTGAAAAAAAAATAAAGAATTTTTATTCTGTTTCTATAAGCGGCTACCATATCGCTGAAGCAGGCGCTAATCCTATCACACAGCTTGCATTTACTTTATCCAATGGCTTTACGTATGTAGAGTATTACCTGAGCCGGGGAATGAAAATTGATGATTTCGCTGCAAACCTGTCTTTCTTTTTTAGTAATGGGATGGACCCGGAATATAGCGTCATTGGCCGCGTAGCCAGGCGCATTTGGGCCAAGGCTATGAAATATAAATACGATGCAAACCCACGCTCTCAGATGTTGAAATACCATATTCAAACGAGTGGCCGAAGCTTACATGCACAGGAAATTGATTTTAATGATATAAGAACTACACTCCAGGCATTGTATGCCATTTATGATAATTGCAATAGTCTTCATACCAATGCGTATGATGAAGCAATAACAACACCAACGGAAGAAAGCGTGCGTCGTGCAATGGCAATACAATTGATCATTAACCGGGAACTGGGAACCGCTAAAAATGAAAACCCTAACCAGGGAAGTTTTTTAATTGAGGAACTCACTGATCTTGTTGAGGATGCTGTAATGACTGAGTTCAACCGCATTTCTGAGAGGGGCGGCGTATTGGGAGCTATGGAGCGAATGTACCAACGCAACAAGATACAGGAAGAAAGCCTCTATTATGAAACACAAAAACATACAGGTGAATTTCCGATAGTAGGGGTAAACACTTTTCTCAACAAAGCCGGCTCTCCTACGATACTACCTGCAGAGGTTATACGAAGTACATCCACTGAAAAAGATTTACAGATCAAAAATTTAAACGCATTTCATGAGAGGCATAAAAATAAAAGCAGCCTGATGCTAAAGCGGCTGCAGGATGTCGCAGTTAATAACGGGAACCTCTTTGAAGAATTAATGGAAACTGTGAAATATTGTTCTTTAGGGCAAATTACTCATTCACTTTATGAGGTAGGTGGCCAATACAGGAGAAATATGTAACGCATAAAAAAGCACTGCAATTGGCAGTGCTTCAAAACAATCGATTTATTTATCAATGCAGTTTCCTGGTATATTCATCTAATCTCATAAGTTACCATCTTTTATTTTAAGATCATCTATGAGGTCCATCGAATCTTTATTTTCCTTTGTTATCTTCCCATTTTTGCCTGTACCAAAGCCTAACCTATTCTTCTTTTTGTCTTTTGAAATAACCGATTCCCAATCATTCATTTTCACTTCCATACTTTTCATACCATTTCTTATTGTTGTGAACATTGCCTGAAGGCTGTCCGCTGACATCTTTTATCCAATCCATCAAACTGAAGATGTATTGAATCATCGAAATACTTCATTATTTCAGGAATATTTCCATTTTCAAAAGCTTTAAGTGCGTTTAAAGCGACCAAGGTGTTTTCGGTACTTCCCATTTCCCAATAGTCAGAATGTTCAATGGTATAGGGATAATTCATGGCAACAGTTGCCGTAGCTGTAGAATCCTTAACTGGTTCTTTTGTTTTGGTTGCCTGGTTTTGACAGGATGCAAATGCAATTGCAGTCAAAAAAAATTACATCATTTTTTTCATAATAATTTTTTTAGAAATGATAAATGCAGGTGAATTTTGGAAAGCAGCATTTTGTGTAATTGGCGCCAGACAAGGTGACCGATTTGATAATAGAATTACAAGCAAGTAGCTTCCTAAGGCTTATTTAAGCAATACTATTCAATGAATTCTTAGTTTTACATGCTTTCATCTCTATTGTAAAAATATGCTCAGAAAAATTTATTTCATAATTTTTATCATGACTGCAGCTTCATGTTCTTCTAATAAATATGCTGCTACGAATAGAATTTATAAGCGCCAGGCAAAGGCATATGTAAAAACTATAAGGCATTCACCTTCCAATGATATTTACAATACAACTTCGGGATGGGTGGGCACAACCAATTTTGGAATCCGTAAGCCTAATTTTGTAATTATTCACCATACCGCGCAAAATAGTTGCGATCAAACACTCAAAACTTTTACGCTGCCACGAGCCCAGGTAAGTGCCCATTATGTAATATGTATAGACGGCACCGTGCATCACATGCTGAATGATTACCTGCGTGCATGGCATGCGGGAATTGGTTCCTGGGGCAACGATAAGGATATCAATTCTTCATCTATCGGCATCGAACTTGATAATAATGGTTTCGATTCTTTTCCTCCTGCTCAAATAGCCAGCCTTTTAGATGTATTGTCCGCACTAAAAAAATCCTACAATATTCCCGAAACTAATTTTATTGGGCATGCCGATATTGCTCCAATGCGTAAAAATGACCCGAATGTAAAATTTCCGTGGCAACTATTATCACAAAATGGGTATGGTATGTGGTATGATGACACAACTAATATTGAAGTGCCGGAAAACTTTAATAACATACAGGCCTTAAGGATCATTGGCTATTCAATAAAAGATAGTGCCGCGGCTATTGCGGCGTTCAAGCGGCATTTCGAAATGCAGGACAGTAGCAGGATAATTACGGCAGGGGACAAGAAGATACTATATGACCTTATGATGAAATACCAGTAAGCTTATTGCTTTACAAATTTTCCCGCGGCAGTTTTCATGTCATTTGCAAATATCGTCACATTGTATTGGCCTTTGGAATATAGGCCTGTTTTTATGTTTATCCTGTTATCACCACGAACTACTGAAACAGATTGTTTCTCTATAATCTTTCCCTGGATATCTGTAACCTGTATTCGAATATTTTCAGCCTGGTCAGCATTATAATATAGTACAGCAAGTGATGTAGCAACTGTTGGAACAACTTTTAACCTTTCTGCCCTGCTAACAGCATTTACTGAAAGTGCTATTTTGGAATAATAGATTTTACCGTCAATGTCTGCAATTTTTAAACGATAGTAATTGGGACCATTTTGTGGATTGTTATCATTAAAATCAAAAGGGGAAGCACACCTTGCTTTACTTTCAGTTGCAGCATAAATTTTCGTGAAGTTTTGCAGTGTTGCCGATCGTTCAACCTCAAATGTAACCGAAGTTGAAAGACAGTTTACCTGCCAGTGAACGCGATTTGTTTTGTCAGTTTTATTTACGCTAAAAGTGTTCAAGGTAATTGGTAAAGCTATTTCAGATGAGTTTCTTGGGTTTGGTGGAAATACTGCAAAATCAGAAGCATTGTTATTCGCGTCTGATGTAAAAATAAACCTGCTCGTAGCTGAAATGCTATTATGAGCGGGAGCTGTTGATGTTTCTGCGCAATCAGTAATCCCATAACCTAATAAATCCACAACAATTTCATTAAACGGCAGGCATGAAGTTGTAAGGGCTTTCTCGGATTTAACTAACGCGAGCTTACCGCTTTGAGTATTTAAATTAAAGCTCACGGTGGCATCCGCCAAAGGCAAATCGTTACCTGAAGGACCATTACTTTTACCTTTCAATAAGTACCAATGACTGGGTTGAAGTATTCCTGTAAGATTAATAACCCTCCATTCTTTGTCGCCACCCTGCACAACCTGGATTGAATATTGATCGAGAGCTACAGGAGTTGAAGAAAGATTGAAAAGCTGAATATAGTCGTTTTTATAAGTCGCATTAATATCTCCCCCACCGCCATAAACCTCACTTATAACAACCGTGTTGCTTTGCGCTACACCAAAGGATGAAAGAAATGCCAACAGTATGATAAAGATATTTTTCATTTACCTATTTGATAAAACTGATTATAAAGATATTTATTATTATTTACTGACTAAAAGACTATCTGCACAATTTTCAAGACAGTTAAAAATAGTTTGGCTTTACTGCTATACGAAAAATTACAATCCATAAGATGCAAAAACCCTTTCGGCTAAGAAAGGGTTTTATACTACTTACAAAATCAGGAATCTTCTTTTTATAAGAGAGGTCTCTGAGGTCTCTCTAATTCATTTGTGCTTCTTCATGCACGCCTTCTCCTATTTCTTCCAACATTTTTTTATTGAAAGCCTCAAGGTCTTTTGGACTACGACTGGTAACAAGGCCTTTATCCACGACAACTTCCTTATTCTGCCAGTTCGCTCCTGCATTTTGCAGGTCTGTTTTTATTGAAGGATAAGATGTCATTTTTTTGCCATCAAGTAACCCGGTTTCTATTAACAATTGAGGGCCATGACAGATTGCTGCTACAGGTTTTCCTGCTTTAAGAAAACTTTCTGCAAATGCAACACAATCTTTATTAATTCTCATTTTGTCAGGATTAATTACACCACCTGGTATCATAAGAGCATCATAATCGTCGGGGTCAGCTTCAGAGATGTTCACGTCCACAGGTAATTCGATTGACCAATGATCTACATCCCATCCTTTTACTTTTTCTTTTTGCGGAGAAACTATATCAACCTTGAATCCTCTATCTTCCAATGCTTTTTTTGGACTTGTAAGTTCAATTTCTTCAAAGCCATTTTCTGTTAGAATAGCTACTCGTTTCGATTTTAAATTTTCCATGCTTCTTTTATTTTAATTAATATTTTATCTGTTTTTTCGAGATAACACAATCCTGAACTTTATTTATTTCTTTATTTATTTCTTTCTGTTCCATCAACTCCGGAAATATTCCATTTTTTAAATTTTATTTTTAATTATTTATAACAGTATTAAAAGCTAATTGAATAACATGCGTATCAAAACAACAAACATGCCTTTCTGAATAATAGCTGATTTACAATTATTTTTGGGGAAAGTGTGGTTTTTTGGCAACACTCTTTTTTGATTGTACATTTCTTGTTTAATATTTTATTGAATGCAACTGATACAGGTTAATGAAGACAAAACCTCCAGGCAATTTCTCAAGGTGCCGTTACATATTTACAGGGATGATCCCCATTATATACGTCCACTCGATAAGGATGTAAATGATGTATTTGATCAAAAAAAAAATAAAGCTTTTCGATTTGGAGAATGCAGCAGGTGGATACTAACTGATGCAGAAAATAATCTCATAGGTCGGATCGCAGCGTTTGTAAATAAAAAATATAAGAATAAAGGTGATGATCAGTCCACAGGGGGAATTGGATTTTTTGAGTCCATAAATGACCAGCTTGCTGCGGATATGCTGTTTGATGTTGCTAAAAGCTGGCTTATGCAAAGAGGAATGGAAGCAATGGATGGGCCTATAAATTTTGGCGAGCGTGATCGCTGGTGGGGATTAGTTGTTGAAGGGTTTAAGCCACCAATTTATTTAATGAATTACAACCTTCCATATTACAAAGTGCTATTTGAAAATTATGGTTTCAAGAATTTTTACAACCAGATTTGCTGGCACTTATTTGTACAAACCCAGCTCAATGATAAATTCCATGAACAGTACGAAAAATATAATGCGCAACCGGAATTCAAGGCCCTGAGAATTAATAAAAAAGAACTGTCAAAATTTTCTTCAGATTTTAGTGTCGTTTACAACAATGCGTGGGCTAAGCATGAAGGGAATAAGCAATTAAGCAAAGAAGTTGCATTTAAAATGTTTAAGGCAATGAAGCCTGTAATTGATGAAGACCTTATCTGGTTTGTATACTACAAGGAAGAACCGATTGCTTGTTGGGTGAACCTTCCGGAACTAAACCAGATTTTTAAACACCTCAATGGCCAGTTTGGATTGCTTGCCAAGCTTAAATATTTATGGCTGAAACAAAAGAAAATCTGCAATAAATTCACAGGAATTGTGTTCGGTGTTGTACCGAAATTCCAGGGCAAGGGTATAGATTATTATATGATAGTGTCGGGAGCGAAAGTGATACAGAAGAAAAAACAGTATAATGAACTTGAACTTCAATGGCAGGGCGACTTTAACCCCAAAATATTAAATATATCTAAGAATATCGGTGCCAATGAAAGCAGGCGGCTGACGACTTATCGATATCTTTTTGACCGGACCAGGGATTTTAAAAGACACCCGGTATTGGATTGAGACTATGAGCGGCGAAATGAAACTTTCGTCCCTGCTCCTGGTGTTACTTTCTTATGTTTTCATGACTAAAATTGTAAATTTGCCATCTTCATATGGATAAATTCATCGTATCGGCAAGAAAATATCGTCCTCAAAACTTCAGTACCGTTGTAGGGCAACCGCACATTACAACTACACTCAAAAATGCCATAAAAAATAATCAACTGGCACATGCGTTTTTGTTTTGCGGACCGCGAGGTGTGGGCAAAACAACATGTGCAAGGATTCTTGCAAAAACCATCAACTGTGAAAACAGAACACCTGAAGGAGAAGCCTGTAATGTTTGCAACTCATGTGTGTCGTTTGACAATGGAACCTCCTTAAATATTCATGAATTAGATGCTGCGAGCAATAATTCAGTAGACGATATACGTGCACTTGTTGACCAGGTAAGATTTGCACCACAGGCCGGAAAATACAAAGTATATATTGTAGATGAAGTACACATGTTAAGTACATCAGCTTTTAATGCCTTTCTTAAGACATTGGAAGAGCCGCCACCTTTTGCCATTTTTATTTTAGCTACAACTGAAAAACATAAAATTCTTCCAACAATATTATCCCGTTGCCAGATTTTTGATTTCAAAAGAATTACTATACAGGATACCGTCGAGCATTTACAGGAAATATGTGAGAAGGAAAATATACAGGCTGATAAAACAGCATTGCACATAATTGCTCAAAAAAGTGAAGGATGCCTGAGAGATGCATTAAGTATCCTTGATAAGATTGTAAGCTTCACCAATGGAGAGCTTACCTATTCCAATACGTTGGAGCATTTAAATATCCTTGACGAAGATTATTATTTTCGGTTGATGGAAGCAATGCAGGACCAGAGCATCAGCGATGCACTGCTTTTGTATGATGAAATTAATAGTAAGGGCTTTGAAGGAGACCTGGTGTTAAACGGCTTTGCGGAATTTCTTCGTAACCTGCTGGTAAGTAAAGATGCGAAGGTGGCGATGCTGCTGGAAGTTTCCGAAGGATTTAAGCAACGCTATCTTGATGTAGCTTTAAAAACAGATGGAGCCTTATTATTGGGTGCACTAAATGTGCTCAATGAAGCAGGTATAAATTACAGGCAGGCACGCAATAAGCGGCTTCATGTAGAGCTCACATTCATAAAACTTTGCTACCTGCAGCAGGCGATTGAGCTTGTATATGATGGAGAAAATCTGCATTCAAAAAAGCTAATTGAAAGTATAAAACCTGTATCATTTAAAGCGCTGTCACCGGTTGCACTTAAAATAAAAAAAGAAAATACAACTGCGGGGCTTCCGGCTGCGAACACAATAAAATCGTTGAATCCGGCAAAGGAAAAAAAGTTTGAAAAATCCACTGGTGAAACTAACACACGGCTTATAATTGAAGAAGAAGCCAGGCCAGTTCTTTCAAAGCCTCTCATTAACAATACCGCTGTAGTTTCTACAAAGCCGTTGCAAAAAATTAAAAAAATAAGTACTCTTGAAAAAATAAGACAGCAGGTTGAGCTTGAAAACAAATTGAATGGAAATGCCCTTAAGGATCTTAACGAAGAAGAACTGTATGTTGCGTGGGGATTGTACATAGAGGAGCTGCGGAAGAATAACAATCATTCAGGCGTTTCCAACTTTAAATCTGCCAAGCTTAATATTATTGACAACAACTGCATTGAAATAATAACTGAAAATAATATTCAACAAAAGTTTGTTGAAACAGAACGGTCGACATTGATTGCACACCTGCAGGCGCATTTCAACAATCGTTTTTTAACCTACAAGGTTATTATCGTAGAAAATAAAAATAAAGATGAAGTAAAGGAAGAGCACCTTTCAACAAAAGAACAATACCTGAGGATAATTGAGGAATATCCCCTCGTAAAGCAATTGAAAGACAGACTTGGCCTACAACTTGATTATTGAGGATTAGAAATTATTATGTATGTATACGATTCTTGGAGCCGGGGGTGCGATTGCAAATGAATTTTCAAAAGTACTTTTTCAAAATAAGACACCATTTACCCTGGTTAGCCGAAAGGCAAGGTCCGTTTACGGCGGTCTTACACTTGCCGCAGATCTTACAAGCAGGCAACAAACCGATGAAGTTTTAAGGGGTGCGTCAGTAGTTTTATTATGTCCCGGTTTGAAATATGATATTGATGTTTGGAATAAGCATTGGCCATTAATTATGAGTAATACCATTGAAGGATGCAAAAGAAATAATGCGAAACTTATTTTTTTTGACAACGTATATATGCTCGGTAAGGTAAATGGTGAAATGACAGAAACTACGCCCCACAATCCTATTAGTAAAAAAGGACTGGTCCGCGATCAAATCGCAACCCAGCTAATGAACGAGGTACAAGCAGGAAATCTTACTGCAATGATTGCAAGGTCTGCGGATTTTTACGGTCCTCGCTGTAAAACAAGCATGTTAAACACATTGGTGCTTGATAAAATGTCTAAACGTAAAAAAGCACAATGGATTATCAATGATAATGTAATTCATTCTTTTTCTTTTACACCGGATTGTGGCCAGGCGCTTTGGTTGTTGTCCAATAGTGCTGATGCCTGGAACCAGGTATGGAATTTACCCACTGCCAGTCCGGCATTAACGGGAAAACAGTTAATTAATTTGTCGGCAGAAATATTCGGTACATCTCCTAAACATACGGTGATTGGAAAAGGGACGATTAGTTTTTTGGGGATTTTTATGAAAATTATGAAAGAACTAAAAGAGATGCTTTACCAGTATGAAGAAGACTATATTTTCGATTCTTCAAAATTTGAAAAGACATTCAACTTTAAACCCACCCCCTATAAAGAGGGAATTCAGATTACTGCTGATTCCTATAAAAACCGGTCTTAAATATTAGAATCCGGTATCACTTTATTCCATTACCGTAGAATTTTTTTTGGTGCTTCTGCATAATCCGTTGCTCTAAGAAATTCTTTTGCTGATTTTGCATTAATTTCACCTTTAAATTTTACAAAAAAACTGAAACAAATTATGGCGAAAGCGATAAGGATGCCTCTTTTAAGTGATACCATGACCGAAGGGAAAATTATTCAATGGAATAAAAAAGTGGGCGATAAAATAAAGAGTGACGATACAATTGCGGAAGTTGAAACTGATAAGGCAACTATGGATGTAGTGGGTTACGAAGAAGGAACGCTTTTGTATATCGGGGTAAAAGTGGGCGAAGCTGCAAAAATAAACGACATCATTGCTATAGTGGGTAAGGAAGGCGAAGATTATAAATCAATCTTGGATGAAGGCAATACTGCCTCAACGGAAACAACACCGGATAAAAAGGACACTGAACAGAAAGATAAATCTGAACAAAAAGATAAGGCTGAACAGAAGGATAAAACTGAACAAAAAGCTGCAACTGAATCAAAAGCTAAACCTTCAGTGGAATTGCCTAAGGACGCCAAAGTAATAAGAATGCCGTTGCTAAGCGATACAATGACGGAAGGAAAAATTGTACAATGGAATAAAAAAATAGGAGATAAGGTGAAAAGCGATGATGTTTTAGCGGAAGTTGAAACTGATAAGGCAACCATGGAAGTGGTGGGCTACGAAGAAGGTACACTCTTATATATTGGCGTAGAAGCAGGCGAGGCTGCGGCAGTAAATGGTATAATCGCTATTGTTGGAAAAGAAGGGACTGATGTAAGTGGTTTTGTAGAAGCAGACAAAAGCGCAGGCGAACAGCCTGGCGATTCTCAGAGTGACACATCAGTGAAGGAAGAAGTATCTCAACAGGAGAATATAACAAAAGCTGAACCTTCTTCAAATGGTATGGGTAAAGAAGAAAGTACACAATCAGCCACTGAAGGTGGAAGACTTAAGGCTTCTCCATTAGCAAAAAGGTTAGCTGCAGATAAAGGAATTGATATTTCAAAAGTACAAGGTAGCGGAGACGGAGGGAGAATTGTTAAAAAAGATATTGATTCCTATGTGCCCGCTACAGCGGCGCCCAAACAGGTAGACAAAAAAGTTGAGGCACAAAGGCCCGTTCAGCCATTTGAACAAACCGGAAAAGAAGGTTATGAGGATATTCCTAATACCCAGATGCGTAAAACAATTGCACGCAGGTTAGGCGAAAGTAAATACCAGGCGCCCCATTTCTACCTTACAATGGAAATGAATATGGATAATGCTATTACATCACGACAAGCAATAAACGAAGTAAGCCCTGTAAAGATTTCTTTTAATGATATGGTCATAAAGACCTGCGCAATGGCATTACGCCAGCATCCTGCAGTAAACAGCAGTTGGATGGGTGATTTTATCAGGCAAAACAAACATATTCATGTCGGATCAGCAGTTGCAATGCCGGAAGGTTTGATTGTTCCTGTAATTCGTTTTGCCGATCAGAAATCATTATCGCAAATCGCTTCTGACGCTAAAGGCCTTTATGACAAAGCAAGAAATAAAAAACTGCAACCCGATGAATTTAGCGGAAATACCTTTACTATTTCCAACCTTGGAATGATGGATATCGAAGATTTTACCGCAATAATAAACCCACCCGATAGTGCAATACTTGCTGTGGGGCGCATCAGGGAAATTGTAGTTAAAAAAGGAGATGGATTTGGAGTAGCTAACGTAATGAAGGTGACATTAAGTTGCGACCATCGAAGCGTGGATGGTGCAGTGGGCGCTGCTTTTCTTCAAACTGTAAAGAAATTTCTTGAGAATCCTGTTACTATGTTAGTGTAAGATTTACTCCAGATTCACAATTAAATAAACAATTGTATTAAATTTAATAGTGAATCAAAAACTACGCTCTACTCTTCAACTTCTTCGGTTTCATTTCTCCTTTTTTTTAATGCCGGTTTATTTGTTTGCACTAAGCCAGGTTGTTTATATTGATTGGTATAGCGCTATTTGGGCTTTTGTAATTCTTCATCTGCTTGTATACCCTGCAAGTAATGGGTACAATAGTTATATGGATAAGGATACCTCACCTATTGGGGGCCTTGCAAATCCTATGCAACCGACGAAGCAATTATTTTATGTCACAGTGATAATGGACCTGGCGGCAATTTTATTGAGCCTTTTAATAACCTGGATCTTTGCAACCGGAATTTTTTTCTACATCCTTGCATCCCGGTCTTACAGCTATAGAAAAATACGCCTTAAAAAATTTCCTTTTATTGGCTATCTCACGGTAATTATTTTCCAGGGGGCTGTTACCTTTTTTTTAGTTTATCATGCAAGCAGCCAGCAGCACACTATTCACGTTCCGGTAATTGCCATGATTGCATCAAGCTTATTAATTGGCGGATTTTATCCATTAACGCAAATTTACCAGCACGATGAGGATATTAAGGACGGTGTAAAAACTATAAGTTATAAATTGGGGTATAAGGGCACATTTATTTTTACTGGTATTATATATGCTTTTGCATTCATCACGCTGGGATTTCAATTTTTCTTAAATCTTGAATGGGCAAGGTTTGCAATTTTACAAATCTTCATGATTCCTGTAATCGTATATTATTTTATATGGTTCATAAAAGTGCTAAAAAATAAAAAAGAAGCTAACTTTAAGAACACAATGCGCATGAATTTGTTAGCATCAGTATGTACTAATCTTGGTTTTATCACTATTTTAATATTACACCTCATTGAGTAAAATTGTTTCTATAGCTACATCAGTGCCTGAGTTTCAGCATGCGCAGGAGGATATCCTTACTTTTATGCAGCGGGTGTATGCAATGAATGAAACTGATAAACGAAAGCTTAAATTTCTATACCACCAAAGTGCTATTGATTCAAGGTATTCTGTAGTACCTGATTATAGTCTCAGCGCATGCAATTGGCAATTTTATCCGCCTACCGAAAATCTTGATCCATTCCCCGACCTGGAGTTACGAATGAAATGGTATAACAGAACGGCTTCTCCACTTTCAATAAAAGCTATAGAAAAATGTATTGAAAATAAAATTTCCAAGGAAGAAATAACACATTTAATTACAGTAAGCTGCACCGGAATGAGTGCCCCCGGCCTCGATTTGCAGATTGTGGAAGAAATGGGCTTACCCCCCACAATTTTCAGAACGTCGATAAATTTTATGGGCTGCTATGCGGCGATACATGCATTAAAACTTGCGGATGTATTTTGTAAAAATGATAAGGCTGCAAAAATTCTTATAGTGTGCACTGAACTTTGCACACTACATTTTCAAAGAGAAAATACAATTGATAATATTGCTTCCAGCCTTTTATTTGGAGATGGCTGCGCCGCTGCCCTGGTAACAAATGATTGCAATGGAAGTGCAGGATTAGGTATAAAAAATTTTTATAGCGAAGTCGCTTTTAAAGCGAAGAAGGATATGAGTTGGGAACTTTCATCATCAGGATTTTTAATGACACTTTCAGGCTATGTACCGGATCTTATAGAGGAGGACTTTGGCAAACTTTTGAGCAATGCCTTGAAAAATGCTGATATAAATAAAAAAGATATTTCACACTGGTGCATACATCCGGGTGGCAAAAGAATTCTTACCTCAATTGAAAAAAGTATAAATATTTCTGCTGAGGAATTAAAAGAATCTTATAATGTTTTAAGAAGTTATGGCAACATGTCGTCCCCGACAATTTTATTCGTTTTAAAAGAAATTATGGATTCGCTGAAGGATAATATAGAAAAGAAATCAAATATTTTCGGAGCTGCTTTCGGGCCAGGACTTACGTTGGAGACATTTATATTATCTAATGATTGACTACATCCATCGTTCGTATAAGAAAGAACTTCGGGATAGTAATAATATTCCATTTAAGGATATTGCTGAAAATATGAAAGAGCTTGATTTTATCAACTCAT
>JBKJRY010000266.1:0-38945 GCA_046593045.1 Chitinophagaceae bacterium
CTGCTTCATTCTTTTCTTCCCCTCTTTTTGTTTCTCCAGGAGTTTTCTTTTACGACTGATATCACCGCCATAACATTTAGCGGTAACATCTTTGCGCATGGCGCTTATATTTTCGCGGGCAATTATCTTGGCTCCTATAGCGGCTTGTATGGCGATCTGGAATTGTTGACGGGGCACAAGATCTTTTAATTTTTCACAGAGCTTTCTTCCAAATTCATGTGAGCGGACGCGGTGGATCAATGAGCTAAGAGCGTCAACTTTTTCACCGTTCAATAAAATATCCATTTTTACAATATCACTATCACGGTAGCCAATAGGATGGTAATCGAAAGAAGCATATCCCCGGGTAACGCTCTTAAGCCTGTCATAAAAATCAAATACAATTTCGGTAAGAGGCATTTCAAACGAGAGCTCAACCCTCGTTGGAGTTAAGTATCCCTGGTTAGTAAGCAAGCCACGCTTGCCAATACAAAGTGTCATGATGTTGCCAATATATTCCGGCTTTGTTATAATCTGCGCTTTAATAAACGGCTCTTCTATTTTTTCAATCCTGCTTGGATCCGGCATTTGTGTAGGATTGTTTACAATTATTTTTTCTCCCTTCGTTGTATAGGCAATGAAACTTACGTTTGGTACAGTTGTAATTACCGTTTGATTAAATTCTCTTTCAAGCCGCTCCTGTATTATCTCCATATGAAGCATCCCAAGGAAGCCGCAGCGAAAGCCAAAACCCAGGGCCTGCGAGGTTTCCAATTCGAATGTAAGTGAAGCATCGTTTAGCTGAAGCTTTTCCATGCAATCTCTCAGCTCTTCAAATTCATCAGTATTCACAGGAAAAATTCCTGCGAAAACCATTGGCTTTACTTCTTCAAAACCTTTTATAGATTCTTTACTGGGGTTAACAATTGTAGTAATGGTATCCCCTACTTTCACCTCTTTGGCATTTTTGATTCCGGTAATAATATATCCTACATCTCCTGCCTTTACTTCAGGTTTTGGCAACAAGCCTATTTTTAATATACCAACTTCGTCCGCTTCATATTCTTTACCGGTATTTGAAAATTTAATTCTTTCTCCTTTCCTGAGTATTCCATTGAATACACGATAATAAACAATGATACCGCGGAAGCTGTTGAAAACACTATCAAATATTAACGCCTGTAATGGGGCCGTATAATCTCCTTTAGGCGCAGGAATTCGTGTAATGATAGCAGTTAGAATTTCTTCAATTCCAATACCAGTTTTGGCACTTGCGTGCAAAATATCTTCCTGCTTGCAACCAATCAATTCAATCATCTGGTCCTCAACCTCAGGAATCATCGCGCCATCCATATCAATCTTATTAATAACCGGAATGATCTCTAAATCATTGTCGATAGCAAGATATAAGTTAGAAATAGTTTGCGCCTGTATGCCCTGGGTAGCATCTACGAGCAATAACGCTCCCTCGCATGCAGCCAGCGCACGACTCACTTCGTAGCTAAAATCCACATGGCCCGGAGTATCAATTAAATTAAGAACATAATCAATGTCATTAGCCTTATAATTTATTTGAATAGCATGGCTTTTTATGGTAATTCCTTTTTCCCGTTCCAGGTCCATATCATCGAGCACCTGCGCCTGCATTTCCCTGTCAGTAATGGTATGCGTAAACTCCAGCAAACGGTCGGCCAGCGTGCTTTTACCATGATCAATATGCGCAATAATGCAAAAATTTCTAATGTTCTTCATATTCCCCGTAATAATTTATAAAACGCTGCAAAGGTAACGTAATGAGGCAAGGAAAAGAGTCTTGTAACAAAACCCGTTTTTGTCGTTCAAAACCTATGGAATCTTAGCAATAATTCTAAAATTGCATCTTTCACCTGGCACGCTTGGCACTGCGCGAGAATTTTCAGGATGATAAAATTTATAATGGCTATTTTCATTTTATCAAAAAATGACGGTGTGAAATTCATGTAAAAGGTATGAGAAAAGGGAACTATTTTATACGATTATATTATGCAAGCAAATTATTATTTGTTATTATTGTTTTGTTTGTGCTTGCTAACCTAGGTGCAAATCTTATCTTTAAGGCGGAGCATACTCCTGTTTTTAGATGGGATCTTTATTCACGGGAAATACCTCCGCAAAAAATATATTCCTTTTTGGAAGTAAGAATTAATGGTGATATGCTGCTTTCATTTCCACATACATGGCAGGAACCGGAAAAATTATTTTTTACCAATACCTTAAATCATTTTATTGCTATGAAAAGAAACAATAACAATGATCCTCTCAAAGCTTATATAGATTATTGGAATAACCATCATTCCTTTTTTCAAAAAATGCTGCCGGGTTTGAAATTTTATAATGACACGACTCAATTAAAAGAATTTCCAAAATGGTATAAAAGATATCTTGAGCAACACATAAATAAGCCAGTCTACAAGATCGATGTTTATGAAATAAAGGTTGCTTATATGGATAATGGTCAAATAAAAAAATTGTCCTCAAATCTTATTTACAATTTGCTATGATTAACGAAGAAGATAATCGTAGAATCATATTATGCCGATTAGTATTTGGATTTATTCTGGCTTTTTTGCTATTTCGCTTTTGGCTGAACGTTACTCCATCCCACCTGCTGCAACCGCCCTTATTTCTCCTTGACCTGGATCTAACTTACTGGTTGTATAAGTTTTCAGGAATTCCCCGTTTCATTATTTACAATAATACAGGTGCTGTACTTTTCGATATTTTTCTTTTCACCACTTGCTTCCTTTCTGTTTTATTTCCTTTGAGAAGAGTTTTTATAATCACCTTTAGCCTGTTATTCTTTTTATATGCAATTACCTATAATACTTTTATAGTGCACCATGCACATCCCCTTACTGTGATGATGCTGATCACCATTCCATTCTGGTTTAAGAAGTATTCAACATGGAAAATTACCTGGGAGGGGATGCGCTATTATATTTGTTACATTTATAGCATGTCCTTCATTTGGAAGCTATTGATAAATAATTCCTTTTTTTATTGGAACCAGGGAATTGGTTCAGTAAAACTTAACCTTGCCGAATATTTATATCATTTCCCCGGTACGCCCATGGCGTCTTTCTCAAGGTACTTCATAGCACGTCCGCAACTATTGGATATTGGCAACACTTTTATATTTTTATTGGAAGGCTTAATGGTTATCGGGTTTTTTACTAAAAAATACGACAGGATTTTGATGTTGCTACCAATTATCATACACTTGTGTACCTATATTTTTGCTGATGTTTTTTTTATAGAAATGCTGGTGTTAATTTTTGTTTTTTTTACAAAAAATGATGCTGAAATAATTGGGAAAAAGTTTCCCTTCATTTTAAAACATGTGTGACGTGGCTAAACGCTTAATCCAAAAAGTTTTCAGGCTGAGAAATGATGTTGGGTTAAATTTTTACATAGCCCATATTTTTTCAAAATACATAATGCGGCAAAACAGGAATGTAAAATGGGCCGTGCATCATACAAGCACTATACACCACCCTGAAAATATTACTAGAGGCAAAAATGTTTTTCCCGGTGATTCTCCAGGAAATTATATTGAAGCTTCCAATGGAATCTTTATTGGTGATTATACTAATATAGGTCCCAATGTTGGAATTATCTCAGCCAATCACGATCTTATAAATAATGAGGAACATGTAAAGACTTCACCTGTCTCAATAGGAAAATTCTGCTGGATAGGAATGAATGCAATAATATTACCGTCTGTGGTACTGGCTGATTTCACCATCGTGGGTGCGGGGTCTGTAGTAACCAAAAGCTTTACAGAAGGTTATTGTGTAATTGCAGGAAACCCGGCTGTAATCGTCAAAAAATTAGACAAAAAGACCTGTGACACATACGGCGAAACCAAATTATAAAGAGCTACTCATCCGAAAATCCGTCTATCTTTTTTTAGGGAAGGCAATGCCGGTGATTGTACTTTTTCTGATCACAATTTTCTATTCAAGGAAACTGAGCTACAGTGATTACGGCACTTTTCAAAGTGTTTGGATGTATGCAAACATCGTAAACGTAATTATTAGCTTCGGAGTATCGTCAGTCATACTTTCAACTGATCTTGATTTTCTTTTTGCATTCATAAAAAGAAATAAAAATATTATTGCCCTTTTCTATATCATTTTATCCCTGGCAGTACTGAGTGCATTTTTCTTTTTTGCAAAAAATTTTACTGTCACGGTAAAATTTTTACTGATCGCATTCGTAATTATCCAAAACCTCGTAACGATAGTAGAAACCTTATTGATAAAACAAGGCGGAGAAAAAAATGCTTTTATCATTAACTTTTTTTATGCGATGCTGTTTTTTGCATGGCATCTTTATATACTGTATTCGGGTTACTCGCTTGTATTTCTAATTATAGGCATAAGTGTTATTTCAGTAATAAAATTCCTCGCTGTTATTTTGTTCCACATCATTATCAATAAAGGCTATAAACCCGTAAATGATAATGCTAATTTTATTAACCACTGGATATCCCTTGGTGTTAATGAAATTCTTGGCATCATCGCGAAATGGATTGATAAAATTTTCCTGCTTTACCTGCTCACCTCATCGGATTTTGCAGTGTTTTTTAACGGGTCATTTGAAATTCCTTTATTTGGACTTTTGATAAGTGTTACAGGAAGCTTTTTACTTATTGAAATCTCCCGCAATACCAAGATGAGCCAGAGAATAATTGACTTATTCAGGGAAAATTTCAATATGCTTTCTTCAATAGTTTTTCCTTTATTTTTTTTCTTCTTGTTTTTTCGCGATGAACTTTTCTCCCTGGTTTTCAAAAATAAGTACAATGATTCAATACCTATATTCTTGATAAGCATATTTGTATTACCAATACGGATCAATAATTACAGCGCTATTTTGCAATGCCTTTCGAAGGGAAAAAAAATATTACTAGGTTCGTTAATAGATATTTTGCTTGCTATTATTTTGATGATATCACTTTACCCGGTTATGGGAACCCGGGGGATAGCCCTTGCAATTGTAATCGCAACATGGTTCCAGGTTATTTTTTACTTATGGCAATCAGCGGTAGCGCTCAATATTTCAGTCACGCAATTAATACCATTAAAAAAACTTGCAATGAAATTTTTAATATTGCTGGCATTCTACGTCCTCTTATCTTTAACCTTGCAACATCCGTCAAAAATTATTAACGTGGTTATAGCGGCTACATTTACCACAGCTGCGGTTGTAGCAGGAATGTGGAGTTATTTAAAATCTCTTTTTAATAGCAATTATGGCAAGGGTTCGTAGAATAATTACTAAAGCGGAGCCTGAACTGAATACGGGCTTTGGGAATAATCCATCAAACTACGGTGGAAGGTTTGTCAACAAGGATGGAAGGGCCAACATCAGAAAAAGCGGGCTTCGCTTTTTAGACAGTATTAGCTGGTATCATACAATGCTTGCAATGCCACGCTGGAAGTTCTTTTTGCTAATATTGTTATTTTATGTAAGCATCAACTTGTTATTCGCCACTGTCTATTTTACTATTGGTGTGGATACTCTCGGAGAAATTCCTTCGGATTCAGAGCTTACTAATTTTGCAGAGTCCTTTTTTTTTAGCACGCAAACATTTACCACCGTGGGTTATGGACGTATAAGCCCGATTGGATTTCTATCCAGCTCTATCGCCGCACTTGAAGCTTTGTTGGGCCTTTTAAGCTTTGCCCTCGCTACAGGCCTTTTATACGGAAGATTTGCAAAACCGGTGGCCTACCTGCGTTTCAGCCACAACGCATTGGTAGCTCCTTATAGAGATAGAACTGCCTTAATGCTGAGGGTTGCTCCTTTTAAAAATACAAACCTGGTAGATGCCGTTGCTAATGTTACCCTTGGTATGACCCAGGAAGAAAACGGAATAAGCGTAAACAGGTTCTACCAGCTTGACCTGGAGTTTAATACTATAAATTCACTTACCTTAAGCTGGACCATTGTACATCCGATCACCGAGAAAAGTCCATTGTATAATTTTACTAAAGATGACTTTGAAAATACCAAGGGGGAAGTGTTGGTTTTTATAAAAGCTTTTGACGATATGTTTTCAAATATGGTTGTCGCGAGAACATCTTATGTTTTCGGGGAAATAAATTATGGAGCTAAGTTTGAGCCCATGTATGACAGATCTTCTGGCGGCGACAAAACCATAATATACCTTGACAAATTAAATTCTTTTGTGCCTGTTGCCTTGAATACATTTAGCAACTCAGAAGAATTTCCTGCCAATGATATAAAAACATAAAGCATCCGGATTTGGGATGCTTTATGTCTAAATTGTTAATTCGTTTTTACTTAGCTTCTGCTTTATTTTTTTTGTAATAAAAATTAGATTTCTATTAGTTGAGTCATTTAAGGCTTTGGATGATCTTTACAAAGTCTTTTGCTATAAGTGAAGCCCCTCCTACGAGTCCGCCATCTACATCTGGCTTTGCAAATATTTCTTTGGCGTTATCCGACTTTACACTTCCGCCATATAAAATGGAAATGCTATCTGCAAGTTCGCTGCCGTATTTATCGGAAATTACTTTCCTTATATGATTATGCATTTCCTGCGCCTGGTCTGCCGAAGCAGTTCGTCCTGTTCCGATAGCCCAAATAGGTTCGTAGGCAATTACAAAATTTTGAAGCTTATCTGTTTCAAGATGAAACAAGCTTTCCTTTATTTGTGTTTCAACATATTCGTTTTGATTTTCGCCTTCCCGGATACCTAAAGGTTCACCACAACAAAATATCGACTTTAGTCCATTGAGTAAGCATATGTCTACTTTTTGTGCAAGCATTTTGTTGTCTTCTCCGAAAATTTCTCTCCTTTCGCTATGGCCGATGATCACATAATCAACCTCGATTGACGAAAGCATGGGCGCACTTACCTCCCCGGTATAAGCACCGGCAGGCTGTATGTAACAATTTTGTGCTGCGATAAAAAATCCTGCTGCATTGTTTAATTTCTCTACAGCCAAAGTAAGATATGGATATGGAACAGCTATTACGGCTTCACTTCCACTTTTGAATGCAATATTTTCGTTAATAAGAGCATCAAGTAAATCATTAGCCTGGTTGACATCCAGGTTCATTTTCCAGTTTGCTGCAGCGATTTGTTTTCTCATTATTTTTGTTTTAGTTCATAAAGTTTTTTCAGTGAATCAATTTCATTTTGGGTAATGGAATGGCCTTTTAATTTTTTCCAGTTATTTATATCACGGATGGCCTTATCAAATATATACTTTTCATTTCCCCAGCTAAAGTCTTTAATATATTTTGATGGGAACGAATTTCCAAAAATATTACAACAGACTCCAGTTACAGTACCCGTGTTGAAAGAAGTATTAATAGCACAACGAGTGTAATCTCCCATAAGTAATCCGCATTTAATCCCTGCATCAGAATAAGTATTGGCTTCGTTGTCCCAAACTTTTACATTACCCGCGGTATTTTTTAAATTTGAATTGCTTGTTCCCGCTCCAAGATTGCACCACGAACCTACTACGGAATCGCCTAGGTAACCATCATGTGCCTTATTGCTGTAACCCATGAAAACTGAGTTTTTTATTTCCCCACCACCAACGCAATAAGGACCAAGAGTAGTCGCACCATAAATTTTTGTACCCATTTTGAGTTTACCTCCTTCGCATAATGCAAACGGCCCTCTAATCAAACAGCCTTCCAGTATTTCGGCATTTTTCCCAATATAGACGGGGCCTTCTTGTGCGTTAAGAATTGAATAATTTATTTTAGCACCAGCTTCAACAAAAATGTTTTCGGGACAGATCGTTTTATTACTGTCATTGATCTTTTCGGTTTTTTTTTTGTGTATTAGTAATTCAAAATCCTCCCTTATCGCCCAATCGTTATATTCAAAGATCTGCCATGGATGCATCAGTATTTTGTAATCATCAGTATTAAAGTTCTCGCGTGAATGTTCCCGGATGTGATTAAATAAATTAACGGAAGGAATGATATTGGCTGGAATTTTCATGTAATCATCTACCTCTCCGTCGCCTTGGTTTTTATCTGAACTTACAAATACCTGCCCAGGAAAAGCCAATTGCCATTTCTCAAGTATAGACAAAATACCCAGTCGTAAATGAACCATGGACCGTGTTGCGGCAAACGGGTATAAAGAATTATTATATGGTATGTCGTCCAGTAAAATTTGCATTCAAAAACAAAGTATTTATAAACTGGCAGCAATAAAAAAATCCCCCGGTAAAGGGGGAAAGAAAACAAAAAAATTAAAAATTTTACTTATCTCTTTTTTCGTAACGTCTTTTGAACTTATCGATACGCCCTGCCGTATCAACTAATACATTTTTACCAGTATAAAATGGATGAGAGGTATTAGAAATCTCCAGCTTTATAACAGGGTATTCTTTACCGTCTTCCCATTCAACTGTTTCTTTAGAGGCAGCGGTAGAACGGCTCAAAAACATGTGACCATTACTCATGTCCCGGAAAACTACAAACCTGTAATTAGAAGGATGAATATCTTTTTTCATATTGTATTTTTTATTACATGGATTTTGCCATGTATTTTTAAGGGTGCAAAGCTAAGTCTTTTATATTTTCCAGCAAAACCAAAATTGGTTAATTTTTCATATTGACATATTGCAGTGCTAAACCCAGATTCCAGCCTTTAGACAATTGGATAACGGATTGTAGGTCATCGATCTTTTTCGAGGTTACGCGTACCATGTCATCCATAATTGCCACCTGCACCTTAGCTCCTGAATCTTTAATAAGTTTCACGACTTTCTTAGCATCGTCCTGGCTAATGCCATTGCGAACAGGAATTTCTTTTTTCACGACTTTCCCGCTTTGAAAAGGTTCCTTCGTAAGATCATAGATTTCGGCCGCTAATCCCTGCTTCATGCTCCTGCTTATAAGCACGTCGATTACCTGGTTCATTTTCATTTCACTCTCAGCCTCCATATTTAATTTAAACTCTTTCTTGTTGAGATCAATTACTACATGACTTCCTTTGAAATCAAAACGGTTTTTGATCTCTTTTTCAACTGTATTTACAGCATTGTCGAGCGTTTGCAAGTCAACTTTGCTTACAAGGTCAAATGATGGCATAGCTATATATTTTAGAATTTATGTGTGTAAAGATAAAAAATGAAGCCAGAGAAACTGAAAATACATTCCTGTAAATATGCTTATATCCTGTTGAAAAAATTTCGGAAAAATTTACCTCTTGATAAATGTATGTACTTCAACACCGGAAGCCTTGCGAAGGACCAAATAATAAACGGCTTTTGGTAATTTACTCACATCAATAGAAAATGATGTAGCACTCGCAAGTACAACATTCATTGTTTTTAATTTTCTGCCATTGGCATCTATAATTTCTACCATCGCATTTTCATTGTTTCCAATGGCTGACACATAAAGAATTTTCTCCACAGGATTTGGAAAAATACTTATTTTTCGATCCTGTTTCATTCTTACAGCAACGATATTACTGTAAGTGAATTTGCCATCATCATCTATCATTTGTAAACGATAATAATTTATGTCCGGTAATGGCGATGCGTCTGTAATGGAATAATTCCTTGTAACAGATACCGGATTAATAGCTGCAACAGATTGTAATGGAATAAAATTACGTCCGTCCGCACTGCGCTCAATTATAAATTTGTTCAAATCTTTGTCTGAAGCTATTTTCCAGTTAAGCAAAACTGTTTTGTTTTTTAATGTTCCGGTGAAGTCAAGCAGGCTTACGGGTAAGGCACCGCCTGATCCAAATACATATCGTACAACTACGCCGGCCCCATCCGGAACATCGCCAATACCTGTGGCATATAATGCATCATCGGAAAAAGTAAGATGATAAATGGTACTGTTGCCTGTTCCGACCTGCGTCGTTTCGATGCCATCCCCACTAAATTTTTGATCCAATGAACCATCACTGTTATAAACTACCACGGTAAAGTTATCATTGGTGCCCCCTACTGCGATCTTTCCATCTTTATTGATTGCAACCGATTCACCAAAATTAAACTCATCGCCAACAAGAGTTGACTGAAACCCATTTACTCCAAATGTACTATCGCGATCACCGTTTGTCTTGAACCTCGCAGCAAAATACCAGGTTGGCGACCCTTGAAAGGTTTGGCTAAAACCTGCAACCACAATTTTTCCATCATTCTGTATAGCAGCAGACTCGGCAAAATAATTATCATCTCCGTATATCGCCGTTTGGATTCCATTAGATGCAAAGGAATTATCAATAGTTCCATTAGCATTGTAGCGTACCACTATTATGTGATCCTGGCTGTTAATATATGCCCTTGCCGCTAATACAATTTTTCCGTCACTTTGAATAACCGGGGTAATATTGTTTAATATATCAATTCCCAAATCGTCTAAAATCTTGCCCGAATTACCAAATGAATTGTCAGGCGTTCCATCCGAATTTAAACGGACTAAAGCAATTTGACTGTTATTAATTCCATCATATGTCACTCCGGCTAAAATAATTTTTCCATCGTCCTGCACTTTTATAGAACTAAAGGGTAAACCAAAATCTAAAATAAATTTTCCATCTCCATGAAATGTTTGATCTAATGTTCCATCACTATTATACCTGCTCATTGCAAATAATGAATTAGAGCTTCCAAGCAATATAATTTTCTGATCGTTTTGAATAAATACTGACAACACATTATCATCACCTCCGAGATCGGTTATCCGTTGCCCGTTAGCATTAAAACTGCTGTCAACTTTCCCATTATTATTGAACCGCGCCACAAGAAAATCATAATCGGTTCCATTCCATGTTTTACCTACAGAAATTATTTTTCCATCTGGCTGCAATTCGCTTTTTGTAAATGAAGTTGACTTTGTAGTTATATTATCCTGTAGTATTCCGCTGTCTGCAAAAGAGTTGTCAGGAGTGCCGTCAACATTATACCTGGCAACAACAAACTTTGAATAAAATCCTGAGGATGGTGACCATGAAGCAGTGCCAGCAATTAAAAATTTACCATCACTTTGAATCAGAACAGAACCCGCATTATCCTCACTGGAATTGATGTCGGTTATAACTATTCCATCATTATCGAATGTGTTATCCAGCGTACCATCAGTATTCAAGCGGGCTGCAAAAAAATCGCTATTTCCACTTGTTCCTGAGTAGCCGGCAATAACGATTTTACCATTGCTCTGTAAAGCGGCGCATTGTACCGGTAACGTGGATAATCCAAGGTGATAACCGTCGGGAAGAACGCTTATTCCATCTACATCGAAAGTACTGTCTGGTGTTCCGTCGGAATTGTACCTTACTACAACTAATGTGCTACTGGGCCGGTCGCGATTAGCTACCCCTGCTACTACGATTTTTTCGTCATTCTGAATTACTATAGAGCGTGCTTCAACATCAAATGAACCTATTTTGGTAGTCTTAATTCCATCGGAATCAAAGGACGAATCAAGTGTGCCATCAGAATTGTACCTGGCGGAAGCAAAGCGTAAATAACCACCATCATAAGCCCATCCTGAAACAACTATTTTCCCATCATTTTGAAGTGCTATGGCGTTGGCGCCCGCAGAATGTACTGGTATGAAAGTGCCATATCTTCCTGGCGTTTGAAATTCAAAATCTGTCGTTAGCTTTCCGCTCCCGTTAAATGTAATATCCGGTGTTCCATCTGAATTGTAACGTGCAACTGCAAAATACATAGAGTCGGAATGGGTGCCAAGATCAGTGTAACCGGCAACAACAATTTTATTATCCTTTTGTATAGCTACTGAATTTGAATGTGATTCCCCTTCAAACAATGTAGTTTGTATGCCATTAGTACCAAAACTCTGATCTATACTACCATCGGTATTGATCCTGGATAAAATGAAATAATCTTTGCCATCATCCCCTGCCAGCACAATTTTTCCATCAGTTTGCATAGCAGCAGACGAGTTGGAAAATTTTACTGTCCTGGAATAACCCGTATATCCATAAGATGAATCTATTGATCCATCTGGTTTTCGTTTCGCAAGTCGTGATCCGTTATCAATTAATAAAAAAAAACTTCCATCACTTTGTTGCAATATCTCGGTCGCGGAGCTTCGGAAATTTTCATAAGGAGCACCGGTGCTTAAGGAAGCAATACCGTTTTTACCAAATGAACGATCTAATTGCCCGGATTGACAATAGGAGACAAATGAAATCAATAATATAAAACAGTGTAAGAGTAAGGCTCTCATGGCAGCTTTTTTGGGAAGTTATTATTTTGTTTGGGAACATGAATGTAGGATTAATTACCAATCCAAATCAATAAAAATGATTTTTTTTTATAAGAAAGTGATGCGAATGCAATAATTCACATGCGAATTAAATCTATCACTTCAGTAACAGGCATTCCTATAGCATCCGATCAACGAAATAAAAAAAGTTGGATGATACCTATCAAAGAAAGAACTCAGTGGTAAAAAAAATTCCCGCATTTCTGCAGGAATATTTTTGGGTGGATGACGGGGGTCGAACCCGCGACCCTCAGAATCACAATCTGATGCTCTAACCAGCTGAGCTACAACCACCGTTTTAACGGCGACAAAAATAATTAAAAAATCAAACTAAACACAAACCATTTTATTAAGCTTTCTCTAAATATGATTCCTCTAATAACAATTGCTAACACTTTAAAAGAAAGTTATCATGCAAAAACTTCCATCAATGTTATCCAGGTTGAAGTTACATGGGACTAAAGAATTTATTGGTTTAAAAATAAAAAACAAACACAGCAGGTTTTAAAAGAAATAAACGTCAAACAAGTTGCCGTTTAAATATTGACATGGAATAATTCAGAAAACTCATTTCAGTTTTGCACTGTTTATGAAATTAGCCTTGAAACCTGTTGAATCGATACCCAATTAAAAATTAATAATCCTCAAGTATTTTATATGAAAAAAATTTACCTGTACTCAATTGCCGTATGTTTTAGTTTGAACATGTATGCCCAATACCCTGCTGGTGGGACTCGCGGTGGGCAAAATATGAACAGCGGCCATTTTTATGGTAAAGTTTTAGATGAGAGTACAGGCAAGCCGCTTGAAGCCGCTTCCATTCAGCTTACTCAAACTAAAATGGATACTGTTACAAAAAAAAGACGGTACTTTGTGGTTGCTGCCATGCTTACTGATAAAAAAGGAGAATTTAGTATTGATAAGCTTCCGGTTATCGCATCTTATCAACTTGTTATTTCTGCAATTGGCTATAAGCCTTATAATGAAAAAGTAGCTTTCAATTTAAAAATGAACGGTGGCGACATGAGCCAGATGCTGAATGCCGTAGATAAAGATTTGGGTAATATAAAAATGGAACATGATGCCCAACAACTCCAGGCAGTGGTTGTAACTGCTAACACAAATCTCCTGCAAATGAATATTGACCGCAAGGTTTTTAATGTAGATAAAAGCCTAACTAGTGTAGGTGGAACAGCAGTTGATGTAATGAAAAATGTACCATCTGTAAATGTTGATATTGACGGAAATGTTACTCTTCGAAATGCAACACCACAGATTTTTATTGACGGCAGGCCAACGACATTAACGCTGGAGCAAATACCAGCCGATGAAATTGAAAACGTTGAGATCATTACAAATCCTTCAGCAAAATTTGACGCATCAGGTGGCGGATCAGGAATATTAAATATTGTTTTGAAGAAAAACAGGAAAGCAGGCTATAATGGAAATATAAGAGCCAATCTTGATTCACGTCTCAGGTATGGACTAGGTGCTGATGTAAACATAAAGCAGGGGAAAATAAATTTCTTTGCAAATACCATGTACAACCAGCGAAAATCACGAAGCACTCAAAGTACAGCGCGGGTCGATCATCTTGATGGCGTGACCGCCATATTATCTCAAAAAGACAAACCTATTAATTATGGCCATTTTGCATTCGGAAGGGCCGGCCTTGATTATTTTCCTGACAACCGTAATACTATTACTATTGCCGGAGTGCTTGTTGGAGGCAATTTTAATAACAGAGACCTGCTTGATATAACCCGCGATAGCAATTATGTTTCATATGCCACATCAGAAAAAGGTATAAGGAATACTAACGGCAATTATACTTTCAATAATTATGGCAGCACGTTAAGTTTCAAACATAACTTTGCAAAACCCAACAAGGATATTACAGCTGATGTGAATTATAATTACAGCAAAAACACCAATAACAGCGAATTCTCAACACAATATTTCAACGATGACAATACGGTTAAAACTCCGTTGCAGCAGCAGAAAATAATTGGCGGAGGTACTACAAAATACTTTACAGCTCAAACCGATTATTCCGACCCGATTTCTGACAAAATCAAACTTGAGGCGGGGCTAAGAGGTTCGGTAAGAAATTACAGCAGCTTTAATGAAAATTATTTCTATAATTCCGCATCAAGTAAATATGAAACGATTCCCGGTATAAACAGCATGTATGAATTTAAAGACCAGGTTTATGCAGCTTATACTACCTTTTCTCAAAAGATAAATAATTTTACGTATCAATTAGGAGGCCGTGTTGAAAGTTCGGCTTATACAGGAAAGCTTGTTGATTCTAACCAGGTATTTCAAAATTCATATCCTTTCAGTTTTTTCCCAAGTGTTTTCCTGACACAAAAAATTAATGATAAACAGGATATTCAGTTGAATTATTCAAGGAAAATAAACAGGCCTAATTTCTTCCAGCTTATTCCCTACTATGACTATTCCGATTCTCTTAATATAAGCCGGGGAAATCCGAATCTTGTTCCGGAATTCACTAACCTATTTGAGTTGTCTTATAATGTAAACTTCAAAAACGGGAATAATATTATCGCAACCGTATACTACAGGCAAACAAATAACCTGATCACGCGTTTTCAATACAGGGATGTAAATCCTAACCCTACAAAGATGGATTCCATCTTTATTACATCTTTTGCCAATGCAAACAGTTCTGCGGCTTATGGGCTTGAAATAGTTGCCTCCAATAAACTTGCTAAATGGTGGAGCGTCACTTCAAATGTGAATGTATATAATTCAACCATCAACGGCAACAACCTGGAAAGCGATCTTAGCAATCAAAAAGTAAGCTGGTTCGGTAAGATAAATAATACTTTTAAATTACCGCAAAACATTTCAATCCAGCTAACCGGTGACTATACAAGCAAAACTATTTTACCACCGAACAGGAGCGGCGGAGGCGGTGGCAGGTACTATGGTGGCGGAAATCTTTCTACAGCAAATGGGTATACTGACCCGGTATATGGAGTAGATCTTGCCATAAAAAAAGATTTTTTAAAAAATAATACGGCTTCCATTTCTTTAAGTATAAACGATATTTTCAGGACAAGAACGTATACCACTCATTCAGAATCGAATTTCTCAAAAACTGTTTATTCAACGCAGGATAATGAGCGCTTAAGAGATCCGCAAATGGTCAGATTGAATCTCAACTGGCGGTTTGGTAAATTTGATGTGTCGTTATTCAAACGTAAAAATATGAAGGGAGAGCAGGAAGGAATGCAAAATGGATTGCAGGGTGTAGCACAGTAATGTTTTAATTTTTATAACGGGAAGGCTAAATCGAAGGATATATTTTCCTTTGGATTAGCCTTTTTTTATTGGAATGAAGTTTGGTAAACAATAAAATAGTACGGGCTTCATTTTTTTAAACCTAAAACATTAATCATGAAAAAAATCTTAAACTCACAGTTTTACATTTTTTTATGTTCATTTTTAACCCTGATGCTTGCACAGGTGTTGGCTTTTGCCCAGGATAGCGCAAGTAGCAGCGCAGTTACCACCACTACAACAACCCAGCAGACTACTACAATTCAACCGTGGGTATGGATTGTGGGTGGTGTCGTTCTCTTAATAATTATTATCGCTCTTGCAAGAGGTAAAAGTGGCTCTGGTGGATCACATACAGATAAAGTTACTTATACAAAAACAACAAGCGCTGAGGATAATCGCTAAAAATAGTGCTGACCTATGAAAATAAAATGGCTGACAAACGTTGGCCATTTTTATTTATATGAGCCCCCGGGGTTCCAGGATTGTGTACTAATTGCAACCTCAATGAGAATCATTAGAAAATAATTTCCTGTTATCTTTGCGCACTTTTCAAGTAAAAATTGAAAAAATATTTATCATTATAAGAATTAAAATTTCAAATTAGTATGGCGTTACGAGTGGGAATTGTCGGGTTGCCCAATGTGGGGAAATCAACTTTATTTAATGCTGTAAGCAACAGTGCAAAGGCACAAGCGAGCAATTACAGGTTTTGTACAATCGAGCCTAATATAGGCCTGGTAAATGTGCCCGATCCAAGGCTGGAGGCATTAGCGGCACTGGTAAAACCTGACAGAATTGTTCCAACTCAAATAGAAATTGTGGATATTGCCGGCCTGGTAAAAGGTGCCAGTAAAGGCGAAGGATTGGGAAATAAATTTCTTGCAAACATCCGTGAGGTTGATGCAATCATACATGTAATTCGTTGTTTTCAAGACGAAAATGTTTTAAGAGACGAAGGCCCCATTAATCCCATCAGTGATAAAGAAATAATTGAAACAGAGTTACAATTGAAAGACCTTGAAAGTATTGAAAAAAAGCTGTCAAGAACAGAAAAAATGATTAAGACGGGCGATGCGAAAGTGAAACAGGAATATGAGGTATTACTAAAATGCAAGCAACACCTGGACCAGGGGAAAAACATTCTATCACTCAATTTGTCGAAAGAAGATAAAGCTGTCATTGCTGACAATTTTTTACTTACTGATAAGCCGGTATTGTATGTGGCTAATGTAGATGAAGCATCAATGCATACCGGTAATAAATATTCTGATAAACTTGCAGAAGCCGCAAAAACTGAGAATGCACAAGTGATCATTATGACGAATGCCATTGAAGCACAAATAGCAGAATTTGAAGATCCGGATGATAAGCAAATGTTTATGGAGGAATATAAAATGGAAGAACCTGCTTTGGACCGGTTAATACATTCCGCCTATAAGTTGCTCAATCTACTAACCTATTTTACAGCAGGTGTGCAGGAAGTAAGGGCATGGACTATTCACCATGGATGGAAAGCCCCGCAGGCTGCCAGTGTAATTCATACAGATTTCGAAAAAGGGTTTATAAAAGCTGAGGTGATCGCATATAATGACTTTATTCATTATGGATCGGAGGCTTCTTGCCGCGATAATGGAAAATTGAGAATTGAGGGAAAAGAGTATTTAGTTCAGGATGGCGACGTGATGCATTTTAGGTTTAATGTGTAAGTGCCTGGCCAAAAAGAAATCTATACCGCAAAGGCCACTAACCATTCTTTATCACAGTGGCTTTAAATGTAAATCCCAATAATCATAACCTGGAGCTGCATCAATATGAAAAACATGCGTTTTATAATAAACACTGCTGGTACGTTTAATTCCTGAAAATAAAATTTTTATTGCGGTAACAATACCTTGTCAATTACGTGATAAACCCCATTTACAGCGTGGTTATCAGCCGATGTTGCGTTTGCTGCTGTTCCCGTAAATGGAGCTCCACCTGGCGGAAATGTACCTAGTCCGGTAAATGTAAGCAGTGTTACAAAAGGCCCGGTAAAAGTTGCATTGACCATGATACCGGGATGGGGTGCAAAAGAACTATTTACGAGCGTTGTCACAAAAGATGGTCCCGGCGCAAAGTTTACCGAAAATACCCTTACGTTGGGTTGGTATGCGCCACTTAATGGATTAGGTGTCGCTAAAAGATGATATGCAATGATGCCTCTTACCTGGGCCGTTGTTATGTTATTGGTACTTAAAAAGTCAGGACCTGCTGCAACTGCTCCGTTGCCAGTAGCAATAGCATTGGCGGTATCAGAAGCTGTTAAAGGATGATACTGTTTTACAACATTCAAATAGCCCTGGAAAGCAAGACCAAATATCAGGGTTTGAAATGCAGCGTCACTTGGAGCAAGCACAGTCATGTTTGTTACTGCATAATTGAGAAGCGAATCAAACCTGTTTAAACCACTCTGTCCGCTATCGGCTCTTGCAACAGCCGCCTTAAAATAGGTAAGATTTGGATTGCTATATAAAGCATCCTTTATTACCTGGCTTGGTGGTGCCACAATACCTGCTACAATGTGAACAACACCATTTTTAAATTTTAAGTCAGGTGTAAGAACAAGGATGTTATTATTCCAAAAACCAGTTGCTCTTTTTGCCGGAAAAGTACTAAGCTTCAATGGAATTGTTGTCCCGGGTAAAAATCCAACAGTTATCGCAGTAGGCAATTGTAAATTGGGAAAAGTTGTGGGAACATCTGTCGATAGATATTGTTCACCGGGTATTATTGCATAGTTAACTATTCCGCCCACTGTGGCTATGGGCAAACCAGCTATTACTGCCGCTGAAGGGATACCCGAAGCAATGAATGCATTATCATCGGGCAGGAAAACTGTAAAAATTTTATTTGGGTCACTTAACCCGGCCATCGCTCCTACACGAGTTGCAGCCGCCTTAAATATGGTATAGTTGACATCAGAATTTATTATATCGCCAATAGTTGTGTTACTGATGTTGGCAGGTGGATAGTCAATGGGTTTAGCATCAGGAAGATATTTGTTACACGATGCAAGAATTAATATGCAAGCGGCCAGTAAAGGCAGCAATACTATTTTTCTATTTTGATAAATATGATTAGACATATAATTACGTTGAAAATGAAAGAATCTGTGGTTAAAATATATTGTAACCAATACTTACATAATAAATACCACCAATGGTTGAATTACCAAATCCGTTACGATAATATTGGTTTAGCAGGTTGGTTGCCCCAATCTTCAATAAAACGTTTTGTGCAGGAAACTTATAACTAACCTGGCCATCCAGGGTTTGATATGCAGGTATAAATCCATTTGCAAAATCACCTTCGAAATTTACATCATCCTGCCAGCGATAAGTCAAATTGAAGCCAACCCTTTTTTGAAAAGCAAACCCTGTATTGGCGAAAGTACCGCCGGCTCTGTATTTAGGAGCATTGAAATCAGCCTGGAAATTTTCCGGAACGTTATCAAGATTGTCGGAGCTTACTGTGCCGCTTAACGTAAAATTATGCGGCAGCGCATATGTAAGACTTATACCGAATCCATATGTATTTACATCTCCGCTTACATTAATGGGGATTGAGTACGTGGTTACCAAGGCCGGGTTACTCAGGTTAGCTTTTATTACATCTGAAGAACCCGTAAAGACACTTTTATCGCCGTTTACTGATTGTGCTATAATTGTACGGGAAAGAAAATTGCTGTAAATGCCATAATATCCATAAGCATCAAGAAGCAATCTCTTGCCAGCCATTAATCCTTTATAACCCACCTCAAAAGAGTTCACATTTTCTGCCTTAAATTTCGTTATCGGATTTACCGTCGGATTGCCGGCAAACAAATTCTGATCGACGTTATAAGAAGGGTTCGTCCTTAAATGATAGAAATCTACAAAGCTTGAAACTCCTCCTATTAACACAGTATTCGCTCCAATAACTAAATTTATATATTGTTGTTGAGTGGAAGCGAAACGATAGGCCTGCTGATAGGATAGCCTTATATTATTATCTTCTGCAACTTTAATTACAGCCGAAAAACGTGGAGTAAATCTACCGTCAAAATTATCGTTCTTGTCATAGCGTGCGGACGCAATAAGCCTTAGCCGGTCGTTCAATAAATGTTTGGTAATCTGTATGTATGCCCCGTACTCATTTATAGGGATTTTTCCTGATGAATCGGCAAATAATGTTCCCTCAGAATTCAATACATATCTCTTAAAATTAGCACCAATAAGAATATCTGCGAACGATTCGGTGTAAGGAGTTAGATTATATTGACCTTCAACATTATAAAGATTTGTTTTATCAACGAACTTGCCGCCGCCCTGTGAAATCGGAATACCTCTTACCTGGTCGAATAGTTTTCTGAATTCAGCAGAACCCGCATCCGGCCTTCCCTGGTCCGCTACAGCCCTTGCAGCATTGTGAGCGGCTATGTCAGTGAGCCCGGCCAATTTCGAACTTAGAAAAGCTAAAGAATATTGATAATACCATCCTCCACTGCCTCCACTTGGCTTCCATGCTTCATTCACTAATCTTGTGGTGACAGTTGCATTGTATGATTCTCCGGCATTTTCCTGGGTAGTATATGCTCTTAAAAACCAGTTAGTATTAACCAATTCTACTTTGTATTGTCCAATTTTTAAATTCAACAATGAGTACCTGTCGCTACCTGTGTATACAGTATTCCCCGTCCCCCAGTACCCTTCAGCATTTAGGGAAGTTTTTTGTGATAGTTTATAACTCAATGCTCCTGATAATTTAAAGCTAACAGTGTTCGGATTCAGAATATCTTTTTCCGCATAGCCTGTGCGGGAAACTGGAATTGAGGCTGGCATTGCATTGATATAAGGAGCATAAAACGGAGCCTGCCGTGCTAAAGGATTTAAAACGTTTGATTTTATATCTGCAGTTGTTTCATCCCCATAAACGTTTACGCCATCATAATTGGGATCGGTATCCCTGGTACCTGTTTTTATACCACCGGTGGTTGACAAGCGATCGTAATCACGATAGTCATTTGCCACCCAATCTCTTGCCTGGATCAACTCACCTCCTACTTTAAAAGCGAACTTATCACTTACTTTTTTCGCCCATCTCAGTGACCAGTTGTAATAGGGAGAAGTACTCCTGTCTCTATTATCAATATTCATTATCCCCGTTTTCACCTGGAAGGAAAGTCCCTGGTATTTAAATGGGTCTTTACTATTAATAATAATCGCTCCGTTCATGCCACCGGGGCCATACAAAGCTGAGGAAGCTCCCTGTAATAATTCAACACTTTCCACGTCGAGTTCCGTTAAGCCGACCACGCTTCCTACGGAGAAATTCAATCCAGGTGCCTGGTTGTCCATTCCATCAACAATCTGGTTTACACGCACACTGCCGCTTCCGTTAAAGCCTCTTGTACTTGGCGTTGTAAAAGTCAGTGACGAGGTTACTACATCCACTCCCTTCAATTTTGCGATCATATCATAGTAAGAAACTGCAGCTGTACTGCGAATATTCGCTGCGCTGATTCTTTCAATCGTAACCGGCGATTCCAATATTCTCGAGGGAGTTCTTGTTGCAGAAATCACCACCTCCTGGCCAAGGGTACTTGCAGGATTAAGGGAAATATTTAGAGAAGCAGCAGCATCAGTAATTCCTACTTCCTTTAATTCGTAACCAATGGATGAAATCACTAACGTAAGTGGTGGCACGACTTCTGTAGTAAGTTTAAAATTTCCTTTGGCATCCGTATATGTTCCCGATCCACTTCCCTGCACTAATATAGATACAGCAGGTACATCATCCCCTGTGGCGCTGTTTTTTACATTTCCGCTAATAACTGTGGCCTGGGTAAAAGCAATTATAGAAAATAAATTTGCCAGGATAAAAAGAGTAACATGTTTTCTCATAGCAATCTTTTTGGGGATTAGTATCTTAAAGCAAAAGTAGCGTAGTTATTAGTCTCAGAAATTATTTCCCTATTATAAAATGGAAATGTTCATATCTTCAAAACTAAAATCCGGAGTTAGACCAATTCGGATTTACTTTAGCAAAATGGAAAATTATTTATTCTCAGGACAAACTGATTTTTACAAAGGAAAAGTAAGGAATGTTTATACGATTAAGAACCAGTGGCTTGTAATGATTGCCAGTAACCGTATCTCTGCTTTTGATGTTATATTACCAAAACCAATTCCTTATAAAGGACAGGTACTGAACCAGGTAGCTGCATATATGCTAATCGCTACTAAAGACATATGTCCAAACTGGCTCATGAGTACTCCTGCACCTAATGTTTCTATCGGGTTAAAATGTGTTCCTTTCAAAGTTGAAATGGTTGTACGCGGAAATCTTACGGGGCATGCATGGCGTACTTACTCCTCCGGATCGGGAAAATTATGTGGAGTCTCTTTACCTGGGGGTCTAAAAGAAAATGATTATTTTTCCAAACCTATCATTACTCCATCAACAAAAGCAGACGAAGGCCATGATGAAGATATAAGTAAAGAAGAAATTATTAATAGAAAAATTGTTGCAAAAGAAGATTACGAATTACTGGAGCATTATGCTTTGAGGCTGTTTGATAGAGGAAAAGAAATTGCCGCAAAGCAGGAATTGATACTTGTTGATACAAAATATGAATTTGGAAAACTCGGAGATAAAATAATTTTAATAGACGAAGTGCATACACCTGACAGTTCACGGTATTTTTATGCAGATGGATTTGAAGAGCGGCAATTGAAAGGTGAAAAGCAAAAGCAACTTAGCAAAGAATTTGTAAGAGAATGGCTCATTGAAAATAACTTCATGGGAAAGGAAGGGCAGGAAGTTCCGGAGATGAACGACGAATGGATTGCGACTATCCGCGACCGTTACATTGAACTATACGAAAAGTTAATTGGTGAAAAATTTGTTCCTGAGCAATTAGGCGATGAAGAAACAATTGCAAGAATTAATGATGCGCTTACAAAGTTGTAAAAACACGCAAGCGTCAATTAAGATCTTCTTTAACTGGATGTAACCTACCTGCTTTTTTTAGCGTTTCACGGATCTTGCGCCTTATAAACCATAGCCGGCTTATAATAGCTCCGCAGCTTATGGATAATACAAAGGCGCTTAGAACGTGGCCTTGCAGCCAATGTGAAAAGATCCATCGCCTTGATATTGCAAATAAGATATATAGTATGAGAATTGCTATTCCAATCCTGTCCATTTTTCCTACAACCTTTTCAGCTTCTTCATTCCAGCTTATTATATGCATTCTGCTGCCAACAATATAGCCCATAGTAAATCCAATAACGAACCCCGTTAAAGCAAGATAGGCAGCTATATAATTTTGTGAAACTTCATAAACAAGAATTCCCGTAACTACGATAAAAAAGATCGCTAGCCGCCTCAGCCTGAACAATAATTTTCTATGCACAAAGGCAGCAACTTCCCTGCGTTTACTTAAAGGCATTCCTTGTATAATTTTATGTGAATGATAAAAATAAAAAAACCACTTAAAAAGTGGTTACGTTTATCAAACTAAAGTGAACTTAATCAACTTGCTTTATAAACTGAACGCTTATATTAATTTTTACATCATTGCTTACAACAAGTCTGCCTGCCTCAGTAATCGCAGACCATTTAAGTCCAAATTCATGGCGATCAATTTTTCCGGTCACATCAAAACCTACTTTCGTTTGGCCATACAGGTCGTCAGTTTGCCCCCCATATTCTACATCCAATTCCACAGGTTTTGTAACGTCCCTTATAGTAAGATCGCCTTTTAATATATACTCTTCATCATCTTTTTTGAAAATTGAAGTGGACACGAATTTAATTTCAGGATATTTTTCTACATTAAAAAAATCGTTAGACTTTAAATGTCCGTCGCGCTGTTCACTATTGGTATCAACACTATCCGTATAAATTGTGAAATTTGCTTTAGCATCTGTAAAATCGTCTTTCTTAGATTCAAAACCTCCATCAAATTTCTTGAAAGAACCGGTTATTGTTGAAATAACGAGGTGTTTGATTTTGAAATGTATTTCTGAATGTGAAGGGTCTACTATCCATTTTGTCATAGTATTTTTTTTGGGTTAGAATCCAAAGATAAGGAACCCGCCATACTTTTATATGAAGCTACCTTACCTATTTATCTATAATACTATAAAAAAAATCAAGAAAATATTTCAACTGCCGTACCCGACATGGCGCCATTCTTGAGTCAATTATGACGGTGATAAAGCAATAAGAAAAAAACATTCGGAAGAAAGAATAAATTAACTGGCGGGCCTATGTCTAGAGTTTTAATCGGTTGTTCAGGATTTCATTACAAAGAATGGAAAGATGTTTTTTATCCTGAAGGACTTCCTCAATCCAAATGGTTTCAGTTTTATTGTGAGCATTTCGACACATTGGAACTGAACACGACATTTTATAAATTTCCATCTGTTAAGTCTTTACAAAAATGGTTCCACGACAGTCCTGAGCATTTCAGATTTTCCTTAAAAGTTCCCGGATTGATCACACATTATAAAAGATTTTCGGAATGTGAGAAATATCTTGAAGATTTCTATTCTGTATGCAGCGAAGGCCTGCTTCATAAGTTAGGTTGTATTCTTTTCCAGCTTCATCCGCAGATAAAATATTCTGAGGAAATGCTACAATTCATAATATCCAATTTGAATCCAGCGTATAAAAACATAATTGAATTTCGTGATAAAAGCTGGTGGAATCAAAGTGTTTACAAAACATTAAAGAGACACAAAATTGTTTTCAGCGGAATCAGTTATCCAAATCTTCCTGATGAAATTGTGAAAACCCAGCCAGTTCTTTATTACCGTTTCCATGGAGTTCCTGTTCTGTATAAATCTTCATACCATAATGATTTTCTTGAAGAAAAATTATCGGCAATTCAGAATTCCAGTTCAAGTGAAGCGTGGATTTACTTTAATAATACATGGGGCACAGCAGCAATTTCCAATGCAGGATATTTGAAAAATCTTTTAAGAAAATCCTAATGATTCTTATTTGTTGTTAATTGCTGAAAGATTTTTCATTCGGTGCCGTGACTTATTAAAAATCATTATTCCATTTTTTACTCCTTTACGCTGTTCTCTCTGCTGCTCTTCCGGTAAGTTATAAACGGATTTGCATTCTGCAGAACAACAACCGTCAAATGTGGATTTACATTTTTCGCATTGTATGAAAAGAAGGTGACATCCTTCATTGGCACAGTTGGTATGCGTGTCGCAGACGCTTCCACACTGGTGGCACCTGCTTATTATTGCTTCGCCAACCCTTTCACCCAACCTCCCGTCAAAAACAAAATTTTTACCGAGAAATTTATTATCAAGATTTTCTTCCTTTACTTTATTAGCATATTGTATTATACCACCCTCAAGATGAAATACATTTTTAAAACCATTGTGCATCATCCATGCGCTGGCTTTCTCACAACGGATACCTCCCGTACAATACATGATGATATTTTTATCCTTTTTATCTTCAAGCATGTTAACAGCCATAGGAAGCTGTTCACGAAAAGTATCGGATGGAATTTCTATAGCATTTTCAAAATGGCCTACTTCGTATTCATAATGATTACGCATGTCAACTACGATGGTTTCCGGATCGGCGGTAAGGTTATTGAATGAAATAGCATCCACATAGTTTCCTTTCCTGCTCATATCGAACGATAAATCATTTATGCCATCAGCTACTATTTTCTCCCTGACCTTTATCTTCAATACCCAGAAGCTTTTGCCATCATTATCCACTGCGACATTCAGACGCAGATTTTCCAATCCGCTAAAATGATTTAAACTGCTTTTAAAATCTTCGTAAACGGAGGAAGGCACACTTAATTGGGCATTAATCCCTTCATGGGCTATGTAGATACGTCCAAAAACTTTTAGTTCATTAAATTTTTTGTAAAGTTCGTCCCGGAAATTCTGTGGATTTTCTATGAGCAGGTACCTGTAAAATGATAAAGTAACCCGCGGGTCATTTTCCTTGTATAGTCGCTCCTTTAGCTCCTTTTGAGAGATTCTATTATGTAATGATGCCATATTTTTTGAAATTTTGTTCCGGCAAAACCCGGAAAGAACACTTGCATGGTGAACAAATTTCTTCGACAAAGATAGAAAACTTGAGGACTGTAAAAAAAACAGGTACGACTTTTGTAAACTGGCGAGTAATTTAAACCCATTATTTAATCAGCGCAAAAACAATTATGAAAAAGACAGCAATTTTAGCATTTTTATCAGCATTTCTAATATTTACAGCGAATGCGCAAAAAGCACATTTTGGTGTAAAAGGTGGCCTGAATGTTTCTTCATTACATTTTGAAGACAATACTTCTTATGATAGCAAAATCGGTCTACACGCAGGCTTGCTTGCTCACATTCATGCGTCCAAAGTTTGGGCTATTCAGCCTGAAGTTTTTTATTCATCAGAAGGTGCTAAAACGCGTGTTGGAAATTCAGATGTGAAGATCAATCTGAACTACATAAATGTTCCGGTTCTCCTACAATATATGTTTGATAATGGTGTAAGGCTTGAAGGAGGCCCCCAGATTGGTTTTCTGGTAAATGCAAAAACCAAAACAAGTAATGCAACTGTTGACAACAATAACTTTAAATCTACGGCTTTCTCTATTCCCCTCGGCGTGGGTTATTTAACTACAGATGGTTTAGGTTTTGATGCAAGGTATGTTTTCGGGCTTAGCAACATAAACGAAAATAAAAATCCAACAATTCAAAGCAATGTTTTTCAGTTTGGTATTTTCTATCAATTTAGTGATACTAAAACGCATCATCATCACAAATAAAAATAAAGTGTAATAAATATTAGCAGGTCTCCCGGCATTCAAAAGCAGGGAGATTTTTGTTTGATGTTATCATGCGATTAATATTAACTTAAAGCCGTAAGCATTCCTGAAATTTATATGCCTTCTACAAAAAAAGGATTGAAGATGCCCTGGTTTGAAAGGTTGCATTCAGCCCATAAACTTTTGATCTGTATAATTATTGCCGTAGTTATTTATTTTATTGTAAACATTCAGCACCTCGATCTACTTACACAACTTATGATAAGCTGGGATGTTTTTAGCGTTTGCATGATCGTAATGAGCTGGATAACTTTTTTTATCACTACTTCTCAACAGATAAGGGAACAGGCAAAGGTGCAGGACTCCAGCAGGGTGTTAATTTTCGTTACTGTGTTAATTTCAACCTTTGCAAGCTTTCTTGCTGTTCTCTTATTGATTAGTTCAAAGAAAGATTTTAAATCAACAGAAACTTTACACCTTAGTGTTGCAATTGGGGGTATGTTGTTCTCGTGGTTTCTTATACATACAATTTTTACTTTTAGGTATGCCCATATATTTTATGGGGATAACAAAGACAAGCCTGATACACACTCCGGAGGCCTTAAATTCCCAAACGATAAAAAACCTGATTAAATGGATTTTGCCTATTTCTCTTTTGTACTTGGTATGACTTTCCAGGTCTCGGATGTGGAAGTGTCATCTAAGAGATTAAGAAGACTCTCACTGCTTCATGGAGTATTATCATTCATATTTAATACCGTTATGATAGCGCTGACAATTAATATTATCGGGCAATAATTCATCCTAACTATTGTTGAGTGATGAATGCCTCTGCAGAAGCCACTTCCTAAAAGCAGCCAGGAGCAATTTTATTCTAAACGATAGTGCAGAAGCCAGTCCTCTTTAATAATTGCTATTGAAGCAGGGAGATTCGATCCAAATGCTCCGGTCATGTGATGTGGACAAAGGCCATTTTACAATATCGCCTTCACGGATGCACGGCCGGTATGTATCGTACGGGTGTCCCCCGGCTTCCTGCCTTCATATTGAAGGTTCAATTCTATGTTCCCTGCAATTCTCTTGGTGAGTTCAAGATTCCATAAATAATTTTTTCCAGGGAGCAATCCATCAAGAAGTATATAGCCAACAGTACTGTTAGTACTCCCGCCGCCGCCGGAATATTTTATATCATTGAAAGAGAACCGGCCATTCAATGTTCCGTTGGAAAGTACATTATACCTGACTTCTGTTGCAACAGCGTTGTTGATAGCTTTCTCCATTAAATCAATGGTGTTTTGCCGCGTATCATAAGTATAGATTAGGCTTACCCGAAGGTTACTCCGATAAATATAACTTACCGAAGGTTCAGCGATAACTTCTTCAATACGATAATTCCTATTGGTAAACGATGGGGTGTTCAGCTCGTTTCTTATGTATTTATTTGCAAAAGATGTTGCAATAGATTTATTAAGATTCCACCTTCCCTTCAGTGTGAGATCCCTGAGTTTACGGCCTTCAAAACCATAGTTCAGCAATGATTTCCCATTATTTAGCCTGTGCGTGAGATCGACTCCCCATTTTGCGCTTGCCCTGTTAAAATATAGCGCATTTGATAAAAAAGAGTTTAGAATGATGAGTGTTGTGTCTGCCAGTTTTTTACTAAATGGATTGAATTCAAAAGATCCTTTAGCCAAATCTTTTTTGTTTATTTGCAAAGCCGATGCACTGCTGAACCTTCCCAAAAATTTAACCATCTTACCCGCAGTGGCAGGATTTATAATCGACTTAGGATTGAGACCGAAACTGTAATTGAATTGAACATAATTTGCTTTTACATACTGGTTGGTTGGTGTAAAAACCCTTACCCATTTTTTTTGATCCTGGTAGATGGCCACTTCAAATTCATTTAACTGCGGAATGCCATCGTTGTTATAATCAATCCATGTATAATACCCCTGCCCTGCAGGAACTTCTATGTATGTATATTCTCTTTTCTGTTCCTGCCCCGATCCTATTTCATATAAAAAACTTCCGTTCACAAAACCTTTCCATTCATTCACTGCGTATTCAATTCTTCCCAAGAGGCTTTCATCATTCTTTTGACTCGTAACGCCTGCATTAATAATATTAAGCTTACGATAAGTCGCATTGAACTTAAACTGGTGGTGTTCATTTTTTAAGAGTTCCGTTATCACACTTACATTCTGACTTTTATCACCTGTGATTAGTTCTTTTTGTGATGGATATTTATCAGTCCTGGTAAACCAGGTGATGCCCCATCGGTTCAATTTTTCTTCGGGAGATTTTATATAAACCTGCCAAAGGTCAAATGCGAAACTCCGGGCATTTAAAGTATCATTAATTTTGTCGAGCTGCTTATTGTGTTCCGCAGAAAAGCCCCCACCTATATTTAAGTTTTTTATTGCCGGAAACTTTCTTGAAATATCGACAGATGGTCTTATGAATGAACCTTTCTGAATAGCTGAGTTTACGTTTGTGATATAGAACCTGTCAGTTAATTTCCATCCTTTTATATCCGTTGAATGCTCTATGGAATTACGAACTCCATTATAATTATCACTCCTTATGTAATTAGTAAACTGGTATCTAAAAAAATTATTTTGCTTATCATTTAACAGTGTCGAGGCTGTTATTAAATGTTCTGTAGCGGATGGCGCATCAAAGGGAAGGCTCCAGTCCCTATTGAATTCTACATTGCGTAATCTCTCTATCGGCTTGAAGCGGTTTTCAACAAATTCATACCCAATGGTAGTTTGCAATGTAAGCCCTTCCTTCATTTGGCGCAACACATTTTGCTGTGTGGTGTATTGAATTTTTGCGGCCGCTCCTTTGTTATCCTGTTTTCCTTTTGATGAAAAAGTATTTACATTATAATTACTTAAGGCCATTTCAGCTTTCAAAAAAGATTTCTCACTAAAAAAATATTGGGCTGCGGCAGTAATGATCTGTTGTTTTTTTGGTGTTACCAAAAGTATAATGGGCTCCCAATCTCCCTGTGGCAATCCATTTGCAGGTTGTACCCACATGAAAACCCTGCCATTGGCATTGCCGGAAACTGGTGTATAATTTCCTTTTTTAAAACCAACATTTGTGAAGGAAAGATTATAGAGTTGATCATCCCTGTCTACTGAATATACATATACTGAATCAGTAACACTATTGTAAGAAGTATCGATTTTTTTATATAAAATTTTATCAACGGAAAATGTATCATGGGCGGCATTTGGATAACGGGCACTGTCGATATTATTTCCAATTTGCGAGAGGAACTGCTTTTGGGCTACATCAAGCGTCTGGTTGATAGAAGAGTTTTTTGCGTCAATATTTGAATAAGCTCCAATGCTAAGCTTTAGCTTGTTATTAATATTTACTTCATCATTCGCATACAACATTGAGTTCAAAAAGTTCCTGTCAGAGTATTCAAATTCTGCCTGTATCCGGCTGTCTTTTGTAATAAGGCGCTTAGCTGTAAACGTTAGCTCTGCGGTATTGTAATTGATAATGTAATCCTGGTCTTCTCCTCGGGTGAGCAATTGCCCGTCAATGAATATTCTTTCTGTACCTGCAAGCACAGTGAAATACAATTCCCCATTTGCACCCGAGAGACGATACGGCCCCTGGTTTCCTTCTATTGGCGTTATAACATTTCGGGTAAATTTTCCTTTGGCTATGGCACCGCTTACCAGAAATGAATTGGCGGAATTTTTGCCTATACGGTTATCCGTTATAAATGAACCACCCTGTAATCTTTTATAAAAATTGAGAAAATAATTCTGGCTTTGCCGAACATCAATATCTCCAAAATTCGCTTGCCACCCATGTTTTTTTATCTGCATAAATATCCTGTCGAAATCCCTGATATCCTGGGTATTTCCTTCCGGCTGTATTGGAATATTATTATCGCTTATCGCAGCAGTGAACTCCAGGCTATCGCCAATAAATCCATTCAATTGTAAGTTCAAGGTAGAATTTACTACTGCATCCTGGTTGTTACCGAAAGAAATGCCACGGCCAAAGCTTCCATTATAATTTATGTTTCCAAAATCTATAACCTTATTTTCTGCCTGGTTTCTTTTAAAAATAAAGGGCCTTTCGGTTGCAAAATTAAAACGGATACTGTCATAATTAAAATGCCTGGTTACGGCATTCAACTTGTAAGGAAATACCCTGTAAGTGAAAAAAATACTGTCTGGAAGCGTTGAAGATTTCCACGATATCAAAGCATTTACATAATCTACGGCATAATCAGCGGTATCTATTCCAGGTAAAATAAGTGTGTTGGGAACAACACTATTACTGTCAAACTGAACAGGGTTCATCCTGGTAGAGATAAATTTTTTCCGCAGGTTAGATGCTGGGGCAGGATTTAATTGCGAAAATCCATCATGCAATAGCAGTAGTAAAACAAGTGCAAAATATATTCTCGCGGAATTCAATCAGTTTCGGATTTTAGAATCATTAAAATTAGTATTTATAGATGGGATTTATTTGGCACAAATTCTTCAATCTACAGCTACCAACAGCTCTTCTAACGATCATTCTATCTTCATCGTACATGTTACGCTGAATTTTCTTTTGAATGGGTGGGGAATTATGATACAGTTGTTTTGCCAAATGAATTGAAAACGTTGCGAAACAAGAATATGCGAGGCGATTTAGAAATATATTTATTCATCACTTAAATGAACTGTTATGATTTATAAATTTAGCAATACTTCCGTTTACACTTCATCTTTCACAACATCAATTGGCCCAGAATCCTACCTGCAACCTAAAGCCTCTCCTAAGATAACAGTTCTTAAAAGAATCAGGGTAGAGCAGAAGTTTGCAGAGGAAGGAACAGAAATTATTTTTCAACATAAAGGGTAAAGAACATGAAGGAAATGCCAAAAGGAAGTATGTCTTATGGCTTATGTAAAAGGAGCAGATGGCTATACCAGGCTAACCGGGGAATTGAAATTAAAATGACTTCATATATTCGTATGTTAATCTATTTTAAAGAATAATTTTGAAAAGGCAGTGTTCGCCCCGTTGACATTTATTCTTTCAATGTTTGTCTGGGCAGGCCATTAGAAAAAAAGTTATGACCGTTATGATTGGATACAGGCGATGCAAAATTTCCGAGTGTTTATATTCTCAAATTTATCAGAATACAACAACCATACTACCATAAATGAAATTTCAAATAACCGAGGGCAGTTTCAAAACTTTAAGAAAAAAAGCGGTGCTTGAAACCATTCCAATTTTATTAATCGCGGCAACTGTTGGAATCACAGTAAGCACGATCAATAATATAAAAGTTGGCAAGGACGTAAACGTTTTACCTATTGTAATTCCCCTTGTATTAGCTTCTTTAGGTGTTGGACTATTCCTGGGGGTAAACAGGCAAAAAAAATCATTCGAAAGCTATACCCTGACTATAAGCAATAACCTGGTAACAAGAGAACAGCCTAATATTCCGATGGTATCGCTTTACTTTAATGAAATACAAAAAATAGTAAAACATAAAAATGGAGGCTTTGTTATAAAAGGGAAAAACCCCAGGTGACATCATCGGTGTTCCATCGCAAATGGATGACTACGCCTTACTTGAATCAACTTTGCAAAATATTAAACCAATCACCTCTCCTGAAAGAACGTCGCTGGTAAATAAATATCCGGCCTTAACCGGAATTTTCGCAATCGGGCTTATGGCCTGAGTATATACATTAAATAATAAACTGATTGTGGCTGTTTCAGGCTCAATTCTAATTGTACTATTGGTATGAAGTTTTTTTAAAATCCGCAACAGCAAAAACGTAGACAACAAAATAAACAAAATCAGTTGGTGGGTGTGGGTTATAATTGCATCAATAGCTACAACAATTTTTTTAAAACTCACCGGAGTTGATTATTAAGCAAACATCTGCCTTAAGCTGCGTGCTATAATTTAATCGTTTATCAAATGGCTGTTAAATCCCGCAGAAATTAATTTTTCATAAGCTTCCCAAAGAGCGGCGGGAATTTCCTGGTAAACCTGGAATCCCTTTTCAGGGTAGAGTTTGATGCGCTGAAGATCACCTGTCATAATATTTATTACTTTCTCCAGTGGAATATCTTTTGTTGGATATTTCTCCAATGGAATTTGTGGAGACGTCACCAATAGTTTTTTATCCGGCCAGTGTTTTTTAAAAGTAGCATAAGCTCTCCTTTCCATGTATGGCTTTTGCACCACTATAAAACTCTCCGGTTTGAGCCCTTTTTCCTGCAGCAACTGTTGTGTGAATAAAATATTTTCCCCCGTATTGGTTGACCGGTTTTCGATCATAATAACGTGAGCAGGTACACCACTTTTCATCGCGATAGCAGCAAACTTATCAGCTTCAGTTTCAGTCCACATCTCTTTTGTGAAGTTGCCTAGTCCACCGGACATTACCACCAGGGGAGCCCAACCTTCAAGGTATAATTCTGCAGTCCTCTCCGCCACTCTCAAGTCATGACTACCCAATGCGAGTATGCAATCACATTTTGCAAGTTGGTGGTTTACGTGGTGATAATTCCATAACTGTTTCGCTAAGGAAAAAATTTCAGGGGTGATCATCAATAAAATATTTGAAGAATAAAAATACAAATTTTCACTTCCCCTCTTTGAACGTATGGGAATTTTCAAACATTGTTATTTGATAACGCGGTAAATGCATAATAAATAGATTCCCTTTTCGTAAATAAAATGATAACCTCAATTGTAAACCTTCATAAATTATCGCCTGGTAATGAAAGCTCCAAAAAAATTCGAGGTATTAATTGTATGTTGCGATAGCAGGTAGGTGACTATTTCAAAAATGATTAAGACTTAAAGATGGCCGAAAATAAACTATCACAGAAACAGGTGTTGCTGATGGCTGTGGCAGCCGGTATTGCAGTTGCTAATATATATTATAATCAACCTATTTTAAAAGACATACAGGAATCAACACACGCAACTGAATCGCAGGCCGGCGCAGTTTCTCTTTTATGCCAGGCCGGCTATGGAGTTGGCCTGTTTTTTTTAACGCCGCTCGGCGATAAGATCAACCGTAAAAAGCTTATCATTATTTTATTATTGCTTTTATCCGGATTTCTTTTGATCATGTCGTTCGTTCAAAATATCTACCTGCTGTGGATTTTGAGTTTATTTATAGGTTTATGTTCCGTGGCTGCCCAGGTGATCTTGCCGTTGGCCGCGTCGCTCGACAGGGTGAGCACTGGCAGTACTGTAGGTAAAATTTTTAGTGGTATCCTTATAGGCATCCTGGCAGCAAGAGTGCTCAGCGGATTTCTCACAAATGCATTCGGATGGCATGCGGTATATATGTTTGCATGTGGTTTAGTGCTGATCACATGCTTCCTTTTAAAAAAACATTTGCCTGACGTAGAAAGTAATTTCAGCAGTAATTATATACAGTTATTGAAGTCAACCCTGGCCCAGTTTAAACGTTTTTCAGTATTACGTGTTTCATCTGTTATTGGAGCTTTAATGTTTGGAGTATTTTGTTCTTTCTGGACAAACATTACATTTCACCTTAGCGCAAAGCCATTTAACTACAGCCCTGGCGAGATTGGCTTATTTGGATTTGTAGCGATTGGTGGTGCATTAGCTGCACCAATATTTGGTAAATCTGCAGATAGCGGCAAAGCCACGCGATCACTTATAATTGCAATAATTCTTGTGTTCGCCAGTGTAGCGGCGGTACACTATTTTGCCGATTCGCTTCTGGCATTAATCGTAGGAATTTTTATTTTGGATATTGGAGTACAGGCAGTGCAGGTCACCAACGTTGCCAGAATTTATAGCCTCGATGAAAAATTCAACAGCCGCATCAATACTGTTTATATGACTTGCTATTTTATCGGCGGGGCCACAGGCACTGCTTTAGGCCTGTATTGTTGGGAGCACGGTGGTTGGGCACTGGCAACATGGCAAATGATGGTTTTTGTTGTACTTGCATTGATCATATTACTTGTGAGCGTAAAATTATCTCTCCGCAAAAAGCCCGCGATGCAATTAAATTGAATGTAAATGAATTTTTACACAGTACCCTTACTGGTTACCTAGTCCCCCTGAGCTATTCAGTCTTTTACTTTCATCTTCCGCTGAGGCCTTTCTTTGTCTTGCAGCTTTAACAAGCTTATTTCCGAAACGATAGGAAAAATTTATTTTTAACTGCTGGCTTTCCCAATTGCCACTCGCATCCAGGTGGCTTCCACCGAAATCACTGATACCTCGCCAATGTAAAGTTTTAAAGATATCTGTAAAGCTTAGCTTAATTGTACCTGACCCTTTCAGCAATTTTTGCTGGACGCCGACATCTACAAACCCTATGGATTTACTTTTAAATGTTCCGCCCCAAACCGTTGGCGAATTATAATAACCTGAAAGCTCGAATGTAGGTCCTTTCGTTATACTAAAGCTTTGTTGCATATAAATTGAAAAAGCATCCACATTCAAATTGATTGTTTTACCGGAACCAAAATCTGCCCTGTATGCAGAATGATACCCGTTAAAAGTTGCAAAAGCATTCCACCATTTAGTGATGGTTATAGGGGCGCTTATATTAACGCTGTAAATATCTTGTGTCGCAAGGTTTTTCTGGGTTATGAAAGATTTATTTTGAATGGTATCGATTATCCGCGCAAAAAAGTCTTTTATATGACTGTAACCAAAAGAAGTTACATACTTGTAAAGAAATGTATGCGAAAGCTGGAAGCTGTTCGTGTACTGAGGTCTCAAAAATGCGTTTCCTTTTTCATAAGTTAGCTCGTCGAGTTTATTTTCAAATGGGTTAAGATTCTGATAGCTGGGGCGGTCAATACGCCTGCTATAACTCAAATTGAAAGTATTTTTTTGATTGAGCATATAAGTGAACGCGCCGCTGGGAAAGAAATCTGTATAGTTACGTTTTATATTGCCATCCGGCTGAGGGGTATAACTTAACAGGTCTCCTTCGCTTTTTGTATTCTCCATTCTCACACCTGCCTGTATGGATGTTTTTTTACCAAAAGATCGGTTATAGTTTACATACAGCGCCTTCACGTTTTCATCATAGTTGAACTTATTACTGCGATCCTGATCCTTAACATTGTTGCTCCCATATACATTATAAAAGTCAAAAGTATTTTTAGTCTTTACATCAGTTAACTTTCCTCCAAAACCCAGCTTGCCTTTATAAAACGGCTGTTCATAATCCACCTTGGCCGTATAAATATCAATGTCAGTAGGGGTATTATTCTTGTAAATTCTTTCATCCAATAAAATATCTGTAAACGGGGCTTTGTAATAATTGGGCTGGTAACTGGTTCCCCTCCGCCTGAAGTTTACAAAGTCAGCGTCTATATTGAGTTCTCTTTCTGTAGAATCCGCATAGCGGTAATTAATATTGTAATCAACATTATTCCTGGAGCCGGGCAAGTCATTGCTTGCATATAAAATCCTGTTAGGGATACCTGTATTATTTGGACTGATTACCGTGTTACTTTTAGTAGTGGATGAGCCATCATTGAAATTGGCGGTTACCATTACTCCAACAATATTGTTTTTGTTTATAGAATAATCCAGCCCGGTCTTTACATTATGAGTAGTATTGTCGTTGATATTAATGCTATGCTGGTCGTACGTACTGTCATTCTGCACCCTATACAGATTGAACATACTACGATTCTTTCCAAAATTGTTACTGTAGTTACTAAAAAGATTTACTTTTTTATTACGGTAATTGAGGCTTAGCGAATTGTTGTATTTTGGTGTATGGCCAAAGCCTACTCCTGTTGATATATTTCCGTTAACCCCATAATTTTTATTCTTTTTTAGCCTGATATTTATAATGCCTGCATTACCTGATGCATCATATTTAGCGGAAGGGTTGGTGATCATTTCTATTGATTCTATATCCGCTGAATTTATAGAGCGTAGGTAGTCCGCAAGGTCTCCCACACTCATTTGTGTTGGTTTGCCATCGATATAAATTTTAACGCCATTCTTTCCCTGCATCGAAATATTATCATCCTTATCTACAGACACACCAGGAGATTTTTGCAAAAGCTCAAATGCATTGCTCCCGGTTGCGTTAATACTTGCTTCTACATTAAACACCGTTTTATCGGCTTTTACTTCAATCAGTGGTTTTTTTGCCTGAATGGTAATGGCCGAGAGTGACGTGCTGCTTTGTGGTAGAATAAGAGAAGGCGCCATATACTCCTGGCCTTCGGTGATAGTGAATTTCGAAGAATAACTTTTTGAATGCGCGACAGAAGTTGCTGAAAGCATATAGTTTCCAGGTTTTACTGATACCATTTCAAATATGCCTATTGAAGTTGTTACTGCTGTTTTTGCCAGGGAAGAATCGCTGGAATTTAATAATAGTACAGTAGCTGATGATAACGGCTTGTTATTTTCATCAGTTATTTTACCCGACACCTTGCTGGTACTTTGAGCGGATGAACAAAAGCCTGATAAAATAAATAAGGTTAATGCAGTTATTGTTTTCATAATTAAGTCTTTGGCAAACGATTAAAATTCGTGCGCAAAAATATTTTATTTTTTCTTTTGTGGCAGGATAGATCGATGAACAGGATTTTTATGTGTTTGAGCCGTAAAAAACTGTATGATTTGAAAACAGTTTTTTATTAAGCCTTGAAAAAGAGGTAAAGTACTGAAAGGAAATTTTAGATAGTTGAATGCCTGAAAATAGCTACCCAATCATGAATGAAGATGCGTAGCATCTTTTACGCATTTTCCGTTTCGCCTGTATAAACAGCAAATACAATGGAAACTTTAGTTCTTTCACCTTTGCTTTCAATCCATATTTTGCCAAGGGAGGCATAATATTATTTGATAATTTGGGTAAAAGCGACCTCTATTAACGGCATATATAAAATCATTTTACTCAGCGATGGCCTTTGTCACCATCAAGACTACTGGCCACCAGTCAGGTAAGCAAGAGGATTTTTACCCACTGCTCCTCACAGAACCATATCCCGAAAAAAATCGGGACAGGCTGTGAACCTCTCGATTCATAGGGCTCTTAAAGATGTGGTTTCAATTTAATAAGCCGGGCATACACTCCAATGGCAAACAGTCCGGGCTGCATCCTGTACAAGTTATTTAGCCAGCGGCATTACAGAACCAAGCCATTAATGGTTGTACTGGCGGTAAATTGAAAGTTTTCTAATGGCATATCGCTTTGAATACCTAAATTGAAACCATGAAACTGAAACATCTTATACTGCTTTTGTTCCTTTTGCCTTACACGGCAACTATTGCGCAGCACAAAAGAAAATGGAAGCAACTTTTTAATGGTAAAAACCTGGATGGCTGGATTTTAAAAATCAAGGGGCATGAGCTGAATGATAATTATGGAAATACCTTCCGGGTAGTGGATCGAAAAATGGTAGTCTCTTATGATCAATACGACTCGTTTAAGGAGCAGTATGGACATATATTTTATAAAAAACCCTTGTCACATTATTTGCTTGCGGTGGAATACCGCTTCGTTGGCAAGCAAGTAAAGGGCGGCGAGGGCTGGGCTTATAAAAACAGTGGCATCATGCTGCATTGTCAATCACCAGCTTCTATGCTGAAAAACCAGGATTTTCCTATCTCTATAGAAGACCAGTTATTGGGCGGCGACTCTACAGGGGAAAGACCTACCTGCAATCTATGCACACCAGGCACCAATGTAGAAATGGGCGATACATTGTTTACAAGTCACTGCATTAATTCAACGTCAAAAACATTTCGTAATGAAGAATGGGTAAGAGCTGAAGTACTGGTATTGGGTGATTCAGTTATTAAGCACATTGTAAATGGCGATACGGTAATGGTTTATCAAAAGCCTCAAATGGGTGGCGGTGTTGTGAATAATTATGACCCTGAGGTGAAGATAGATGGTATGTTGTTAAGCAGCGGCTATATTTCCCTGCAAAGTGAAAGCCATCCCATTGAATTTAGAAAGGTAGAGATCATTGATCTTGAGAAAAAACATAAAAGAAGAAAATAATTTTTTTATAAAAAATGTAGAGGAGAATATAATTTTTTAGATACCCGGTATAAAAAACAGACTATCGCAATTCAATGGTATCTACCATTACATCCCAGTGTGCCAGCAGCAATTCGAACCGGTGCTGTTCGTCCTTGCGGAGTTCATCAAGATCAGGATAAAGTTGCTTTTTATATGGAGTAGTAAGATCTTAATCAAAAGCAAGCGTAGCCGACATTGCAGCAAAAACAACGATTTTCATCTTTTTTTGGGAATTTTATTAGCGTTTAAATTCCACACCCCTTGCTGGTAAATGGTTTTATTTTTCAGATGGGCTTGTAGTACACAGGGGGGTGTTCGTAAACTGACACCAGTTTATAGCTTTGCCGCTGATGTATTTAAAAGCTTCATTTAGACATAATCCCTCCATCAAGGATATTGCTGCTTACTACCGGTTAGTAGAAAGCTATCGCAACGAAAGTGACAGGGTTTGCCATAAAACGCTTTTG
>JBKJRY010000362.1:0-4302 GCA_046593045.1 Chitinophagaceae bacterium
GAAATTATTTGCTGATGAAATTGCTTCAGATTTATTTGAGGTTGGCTCAAAGACCTGACGAAGTAATTATTAAAATCCAGAACCAGGTACGTTTAATTACCTGAGGGAACTTCCTTACTAAAAACATTTTAAACTAATGCTTTTTCAATCTCTTCGAAGCCATCAGCAGCAGGAATATGTTTCCATAAAATATTATAGATTGTTTCAGCAATTGGCATTTCTGCGTTCACTCTTTTATTGATGCTGTACATGCATTTACTTGCGTTGTAACCTTCAGCCACCATATTCATTTCAAGTTGTGCGGCTTGCACTGAATATCCTTTACCTATCATATTTCCGAAAGTGCGGTTACGGCTGTAAAGCGAATAACATGTTACCAGCAAATCACCTAAATAAACTGAAGCGGCGTAGTTTGTAGTGTATTTCTTTTCTTCTCGTGTATGCGATACAGTATGTTCAATTGATCCGACCTCTACATTTTGGATCCCCGCTTTTCTTAAAAAGCCGGCCATCTCATCGGCGCTGTTTGCGATAAGTACGCTCAGGAAATTATCACCATATTCCAGGCCATGTGCGATACCTGCACCTATCGCATAAATATTTTTTAATACCGCTGCATACTGCACGCCATAAATGTCAGCATTATGAATGGTATTCAAATAGGGCGTTTTAAAACATGCTGCGATGTTACCGGCCGCTTTTTTATCTATACCGGAAAAAGTTAGGTATGATAGCTTTTCTGCGGCAACCTCTTCAGCATGGCAAGGGCCGAGAACGGTGAAATAATTGTTCAATGGAAAGTCATATTCATTCTTAAGATAATCATTCAACAATAAATTATCATCCGGCAAAATTCCCTTAACCGCAGAAATGATCTTTTTATTTTCAAAAATGTCTTTTGGAAGTTCGCCGAGAACACCGGTTACGTATGCAGATGGAACAGCGAAAACGAGGTAATCGGCAGTGCGAATTACCTCTTCAACATCTGCTGAAAGGTGAAGCAGATTAGTATCAAAATAGACTGAGCTGAGATAATGCGGGTTGTGCCTCCTATTTCTGAATTGACCAATCGTTTTGTCAGATCTAATCCACCAGGAAATTGAATTGTCATTATCCGTTAAGATCTTTGCAAGCGCAGTCCCCCAGCTGCCGCTGCCGATAATTCCAAATTTCATATTAATCCTAATTTTTCGACAGCGATCTGTGCAGCCACCTGGCTGGCATCCTTTTTATTAAATGCTTTTGCTTCTGCAACTAATACTCCATCAATTTTCGCACCTATGGTAAATAGTCTTCTGCCATTTTCTAATTTTTCATCCAGAGTTTCAAATTCCAGGTTTTTACCATTTTTATTGGCCCATCCGTACAATTTGTTTTTTTGATTAATATCAAGATTTTCAAGATCCTGCATAAAAAAATGAGGATTGATTATATGTTGTGTAACCCATCTTTGGGTATTATCATATCCTTTGTCAAGATAAACTGCACCCACAACTGCTTCCAGCGTATTGCCGAAGATCTGGGAGATCTTTAAGGAATTATCAAAGCGATTATAAAAAGTTATTTTTTTCAAGCCCATTTTTAAGGCAATCTCGTTAAGCTGATTCCGGTTTACCATTTTGCTTCTCATCTCGGTTAAAAAGCCCTCGTCTTTATATGGATAACGCATGAATAAATAATGCGCCACCAGCGAACTAAGAACCGCATCCCCTAAAAATTCAAGACGCTCATTATTTTCATCCGCACCTTCTCTAATTGAGCGGTGACTCAAGGCTGTTTTATATAAACTTAAATTGCCGGGAGCAAAACCGAGTATATTGCGTAGTTGTCTTCTGAAATCCCTGTCAGATTTAGAAGAGTACATATTTTTAAAAAAAAGCACGGTTGAAGTTAGATGAATTTTACATTAAGTTAAGAATTATACCGATAGATGATTAAAAATGTTCGAAGTTCCTTACTTGGTTTTTATTATCAATAAATACTTGACACTTATATTTATTCCCATGTATTAAGACCAGCATAATGTGATTAATCAGAAAACTTTTTGGTTAGGAGTTTTGGTCACTCTCGCAAAGCATTAGAAATGGAATTGCTTTTTGTTTGCATGCAATCTTTCCAGAAAGAATAAAAATCACGGTGTAAAATCGATTGTCTTTATTTCACAAATTTATAAATACAAAAAACAGCTATTATCAAAGTGATCCAAAAAACAAATGACCACAATATTAGTGTGCCTTCGGCGGCAGAAACTCTTTTTACCAGCTTTTTTTGAAGTATTTCAGCATCTTCTTTGGTTGCAAAGACATTTTTCATATCGTCGCGCCAAAGGTTAATTTCTTTTTTTGTAGTATCCACTTGTGAAGCGACTTCCTTATCGACTTCGGTATCGATATAGGTCATAATTTCATCCGCTTCCTTTTCTCCAAGACGACGAATAAGAAAATTCTTAATTTCTGAATGAGATATATTTTCCGGTGTATCCATAATAGAAATTTTAGAAGAAGTAATTTACTTTTTGTACTTCTTAATTATCACGGAAGCATTATGACCCCCAAAGCCGAAAGTGTTGCTGAGAGCTGCGTTAACTTCCTTTTCCTGTGCCACATTAAAAGTGAAGTTCAGTTTGGGATCAAGTTCAGGATCATCAGTAAAATGATTAATGGTAGGTGGGATTATGTTTTTTGTAATTGCCAGTATGCATGCAAGTGCCTCCACCACTCCGGCAGCACCCAGGCAATGACCTGTCATCGATTTAGTAGAACTGATATTCAAATCGTATACCTTGTCACCAAATACATTCAGGATAGCCCTTGTTTCGGCTATATCTCCCAGCGGAGTTGATGTACCATGCACATTTATATAATCTATGTCTTCGGGTTTCATACCGGCATCTTTTAATGCAACATGCATTACGTTTTTTGCGCCCAATCCATCCGGGTGTGGCGCTGTTATATGGTGAGCATCAGCCGTGGCACCGCCTCCTGCAATTTCACAATATATTTTTGCTCCTCTCGCCAGGGCATGCCCAAGCTCTTCAAGAACAAGTACACCTGCGGCTTCCCCCATTACAAAACCATCGCGATCCTTATCAAATGGCCGCGATGCTGTTTTAGGATCATCATTTCTTTCACTCAGCGCTTTCATTGCATTAAAGCCACCAACACCCGCTTCACAAATTACGGCTTCACTGCCGCCGGTAAGTATTATATCGGCCTTGCCTAAACGAATATTGTCATAAGCATCAATGATAGCATTAGTACTACTGGCGCAGGCGCTAACTACGGCAAAATTTGGACCGCGAAAGCCGTATCGCATAGAAATCTGGCCGGCTCCGATATCTAAAATCATTTTTGGAATGAAGAAAGGATTGAAACGTGGAGTGCCATCTCCTCTTGCAAATTCCATTACATCATCCTGGAAGGTAGTAATGCCTCCGATTCCGGAGGCGAAAATTACACCTACACGGTCTGGGTCAACATTTTCTTTACTGATGCCCGCATCTTTTACAGCCTCGTCACTTGCTATAAGAGCAAATTGTGTGAACCGGTCAAGTTTGCGGGCTTCCTTTCTGTCAAAATAATTTGCGGGTTCAAAATCCTTAACCTCACAGGCAAACCTGGTCTTAAACTTTGCAATGTCGAATTGCTGAATAATATCAGCACCAGAAACGCCTTTAACCAAACCGTCCCAGTACTCCGGAACTGATTTGCCTAAAGGCGTTATGGCTCCCAACCCAGTTACAACTACTCTTTTTAATTCCATAAGTTTGCCTGTGCAGTTAAATGAGATGATTACTTAGCATGCTCTTCAAGGTATGCTACTGCCTGGCCAACCGTAGTGATGGTTTCAGCCTGCTCATCAGGAATAGAAATATTAAATTCTTTTTCAAATTCCATGATCAATTCAACGGTGTCTAAACTGTCTGCACCTAAATCGTTAGTAAAAGAAGCTTCAGGTGTTACTTCAGCCTCATCGACTCCTAATTTGTCAACAATGATTTTTTTAACTCTTGTTGCAATGTCTTGCATGATTGTAAAATTTAGTTAATACGGCTACAAAAATATACTTTTTGCGATAAAAAAAAATTAATAACTCGTCTACCTCAATATCGCAAGTTATATAAATAAATAAGCCTCAGTTCTGCACATAGCGTGGAAAAGAGGCTTATTTTATTTTCACCCAAATAGGTGAACTTACGATTGTCAAAAACATAAGATATGCAAGTTCAGGTAAACCCCACATTCTACCAATCATTCGGCGGTATAAATTTTATTGAAGAAGATATTAAGAAAATAGATTTTG
>JBKJRY010000389.1:0-4753 GCA_046593045.1 Chitinophagaceae bacterium
AAAATTATTTACTTATCCACACTATACAGCTTTTTATAAAATTTACTCAAACAGCTTCTAAGAATAAATGCCTATTAAACAAGAATAATGAGGGAACTAAATTGAATGATAGCCGCTGCAAAAAAATGATCTTCGTAGGATTTATACAATTTCCCGATAATCGAAGGGAAGCCAAACATTGAAAACAGATCCTTCACCCATCTTGCTTTCAATCCAAATTTTACCTTCGTGTCTGTTGATTATTTCTGAACAGATATATAAGCCTATTCCCATACCGGGAAAAGTGATCTGGTTGTTGTCATTAACCCGGTAAAATTGTATAAAAATCTTCTTACGGTCTTTTGCTAAAATACCTATTCCAAAATCCTGCACACTCAATAATACTCCATTGTTCTGAACGCCCGAGCTTACAATTATACTATCAGCCTTTGGTGAATATTTTATCGCATTCGATATAAGATTATCTATTACCTGGCCAATTTTATTTCTATCACCGAAAATTTTTGAAGTTTCACCAAGTGTACTTTTTATTGTATGGGTGTGGCTTGTCTTCTGCATATCGTCAATCACCTCACTTATAAGTTCATTGAAATCAAAAAACTCATCTTTGTAAGGCAACTTACCTTTTTGCATTTTCGTTACGTCCAAAAGATCTTCTATAAGAGTATTCAGTTTGTTCACCTGGGTACTCATTCTTTTCATCATTGCTAAAGTTTTCTTATCGCCATTTTCTTCGAGGATGCTTTCAGCAATCTGCGTATAAGCTTTAATGGTAGTTAAAGGTGTTTTAAGTTCATGGCTGGCCATTGACATAAAATCGTCCTTCATTCGCTCAATCTCTTTTTGCCGTGTTATATCTGTGTTGGTACCCAACCAGCGTATAATTTTCCCGTCAGAATCTTTTACAGGAACTATTTTGGTAAGAAAGGGACGAAAAATCTTATCTGCCCCCTTTATAGGGAATACCATTTCAAAGGGCTGTCCCTCTTGTATTGATTGTTGCCATTGTTCGAGAACTCCGGGTAATTTTTTAGGATCGTGAACAGACTGCCAGCCCCAACCTTCCATTTCTTTTAAAGTGGTCCCCGTGTATTCGAACCAGCGGCTATTATACCAAAATATCCATCCATCAGCATTAGCGATCCATGCAAGATTGGGAATATTGTTCGCCATAGTTTCAAACCGGTCTTTCAGTTCCTCAATTTTTTTTCTTGACGAGACCTGTTCCGTAACATCGGTCAAAATAGTTAATATTCCAATGATGCGATCTTCTTCATAATATGGCTGAAAATAAATATTAAGGTATATTTTCTCTTCAACCCCGTTCCTGGTTAACAATACTTTACTTTCTTTCAGGTAAATAGATTCACCATCTTGCTTAACCCTGTCCAGAAATTGAACATAACCCTTTGATTGAATTTCAGGCAAAATTTCTGCAACAGGATGGCCCATTGATTCTTTGGTCTTGCCCGTAATCCGCAGTGCAGTTTCGTTTACCAGTTCGACAATATGGTTTTCTCCCGTCAACAAAGAAAAACCAACAGGTGCCTGCATGAAAAGATTATATGCCTGCTGATTTAATACCTGACGTTTGATTTTCTGTCTTGTTACAACTTCTTCCGTAATATCATAGCCAGACGCTACAATCCCCTTAGTTACGCCATCGTGATCTTTATATGGAGTATAACTAAGATTGAAATATCTCGTGGCGGGTTCAGTATTACCTTCAAATAACGCGGTTGCAGCAATTTCTGAACTATGAAACGGAATACCGGTTTCATATACCTGTTCCAATAATGTGACAAAAGGCTGACCCTTCAATTCCGGTATGGCTTCATCCAACGTTTTTCCTACCAACTGACGCCCGTTCATTAATTGAATATAGGCCGCGTTAGCAAACGTAAATTCTAATGTTCTACCCGTGAGTATAGCAAAAGGAGATGATGCCTGGTCCAGGTAATATTCAAAATTTTCCTTCGTGGCCTTCGCTTCTTTTTCGCTTAATATTTTCTCTGTTACATTTTCAGCATTAATAAGTATGTAACTGATGCTTCCGTCATCAGTCAATACAGGTGTGATGAGAGGAGCCCAATAAAGCTCTTCGAAAATACCCCGCTTATTTCTTACATCATAGCGCAGTACTTCAAGACGCACGGGCTTCACCGTCGCCATTACCTCCTGCAGCGATTTTTGTAAATCCTTTACCCCCGATGTCCTGGTATCACCTGGATTTTCTGAAAATATTTCAAACAGTTTTCTGCCTACAAGAATTCCTTTTGGAATTTTGGCAAATCGTATTAATTCATCCGTCACAGCCAGGATCGTAAAATCCGGGCTATCCGGGGATAATAATAGCGCGATTCCAGGCATTGCATGGAATACAGATTTAAAATCGATAGAACTATCCGGCATATGAATAAACCTTGAAGATAATATCTTAAAATAATAATACCTCTTTTGGTCATTGAAATTTTTCTTGTTGGCTGTTGAATAATTTGGAATGATAGTTCCTTCGCTTCAGTTTTTTAATAGGCTTTAGTTGTGGTCTGAAGGAATACAGAATACCAGCACGGCAGAAAGTCCTGGCGTAATATCACTATCCCCGCAGCTCACTGCTATTATGTTTATCGGTATTGCCGTGTACTACATTAATCTATGCATGAAAAAATTATTAGTAATATCTTTATCTTATGGCACAGAAACCCAAACCTGTTTTTAATAAACGAATATTCTGGGATGTAGTTTTTGAAAATATTGACTACGACAGCAAGGCCAATTTTGTAATCGAACGGGTATTTGAGCGGGGCGATGTGGATGATATCCGCAATTGTCGCCGCTATTATGGCGATGAAAAAGTTACAGAAGCATTGTTAAATGCTAAATTTTTACCTGAAACAAGAATGTATCTGGCAAGCGCTGTCATAAATAAACCCCTAAAAGATTTCAGATGTTATATACTGAGACAGTCGAACCCCACACTTTTTCCTTATTAAATGAATTAATAGAAATTCCTGAGCTAGAGGATTTTTCACTTGTTGGCGGCACTACATTGTCTCTTTTCTATGGCCATCGGAAATCTGTTGACCTGGATTTATTTTCAAACAAACAATTTCAAAAGGCTGCCATAATTGATGGTCTTAAAAAAAAGTTTCAGAAGAATTATTATGCAGAGGCAAAAAGAAAGACTTTTGGGATATAGCAGAACTCTTACAACATTTTTCTATTGCTGATTTCATACAAAATCATCAAAAGAAATATGCTACACAAAATTTATTAATTACAGTACCTCAGGCCATTACTTATTTTGCCAATGCCGATGAAAGTGAAGAACCTATTAGTCTGAAAAAACAAACCTGGAGTGGCGTGAAAGAATTTATCAATTCAAAAGTAAGCGAATACTTAAAATAGAAACTATATATTAGCTAATGTCTCAATCCCGCCAGCTTGCTGCTATCATGTTTACCGATATTGTCGGGCACGCGACTATAATCGCAAATGACGAACATAAGGCATTTGATTGTTTAAAAAAGAACAGGGAATTGCAAGTGGCTCCATTAAAAGGCGATTGAACATTAAATAGATTTTACAAAAGGAACGTCCTCAACGACAGTGGCAAATACAGCATCTTCATATCTTATCGCTGTAACGACAATTATTCTTTCAATCCTAAATCCGTAGGTAAACCATCGAGGCTTTTGAGGTTTTTTTCAAGGACATATTCACGAAGGCCCTCCTCGCCTTTTTTGATTGCCCATTCAAAATGAATGTCACGTTCACCATTGTAATCATAAAGTGGAACACCGAAGTTACAGGATGTTTGAACCAGATCAATATTGGCAACAATGATCTGCCTGGTACTTGGGTATATCTTAAAATGAGAAGCATAAATTTTCCAATCTTCACTATCCGGCAATACTACAAACCCGTCACCGTACAAACGGAGAATATTGGGTGATCCTTCAAAAGAACAGAACATAATTGTGATGCGGCCATTCTCCAAAGTATGCGCTGATGTTTCGTTTCCGCTGCTGATAAGATCCATATAGGCAACTTTGTTTTCGGACAAGACCCTGAAACAATCTAATCCTTTTGGTGAAAGATTAATTCTTCCGGTTGCACTTAAAGGAGCTGTTGCTACAAAGAATATGTGTTGCTTTTCTATAAACTCCTTGTGTGCAGGCGATATGTAGTCGTTCAGTTTGCCCATGTTTTATTCTTTAGGCAATAAAGTTAAGAAGGATGTTGTGGAGTGCAGCTATTGAGAATAAGATAATCTCAACATTGTAAATTCCTTAATTCGGAAATTTTATAATCGGCAGAGTGTTATAGTGTTGGTAAATGCCATGCCCGTCAGTTTGAAGAAAGCCGTTAGCTGTTATATAATCGCGGACTCGGCAATTTTTGCTTCTGGATAGCGAAAAAGTAATGAAGGATTTTGAAAAAGCAATCTTTTTAAGTTTAGACTTTGACTAAGCGGACTTTAGTATCGGACTTTGTAAATTCCACGTAGGGGATAAAGAATCCGCTTGCGTAAGTATTACCAATAGCAGGTCTGACCTGAGAGTTTTGTATATTAGAGCTAAACATGACAATTTTTATTACCATCTAACCGGCTATGATCTACCAAGAGTTTAATAGAAGGATTTATAATTTTTATATCGATAGATCAAGCTCAATTTTTTTTACACTATCGATAGATGAAAATCAAATAAAGGAAATAATTTCTATTGAAAAATTAAGAGATTTCCAGCTT
>JBKJRY010000011.1:0-34584 GCA_046593045.1 Chitinophagaceae bacterium
GCTCATCGCTATAATGAGTATGGTTTGGAGGCCAGAGGTGAAAGAATCAAACCCAGTCATTATAGCGATGAGCATTTATTATTTATTTCTTCAGCTCAGGGGTAGCACTAATTTAAATATTTATTCCACTTCCAATTTTTGGATCATTATTACGTTTCTCATATATTTATCAGGAACTTTTTTTCTATATATAATGGCAGAAACCATGATTCACAATAAAGCATTTCAAAATCAATATGTCGTTATTAATTCTATATTTAATATCCTCAAAAATATTTTGCTTTCAGCAGCAATGCTTATGAAATCTGACAGGCAAACTCCCGAAACAAAAAAAAATATGGCATGGTAGCACTCAAAGTTTCCCAAACTAAAAACTTAACCGGTTGAATTTACAAACTTTTTTTTTACAGGCATCAGACAACTCGTTGGGATTATCTAATGTGCTCATTTTTGGGACCATCGGTATGTTTGTAATGGCAATTACCTTAGTTTCAGTTGTTGTTTTCCATCAAAGACGTGTAATTAAGTTTAATAATCAACTGCAAAAACTGGAGGAGGAGAAACAACAAATGCTGCTTAAGGCCTCAATACGATTCCAGGAAGAGGAAAGAAAACGTATTGCCGCAGACCTGCACGATGACGCGGGGCCGTTATTAGCAACAGCCAGGCTTTATCTTAATGAGAATCTGATTCACCAGGAGCCAGCGATTCAACTTCAGTCGATCTTTAGCGCGAAACAGATTATTGATGATACCATACAGCTCATTAGGAATATTTCACATAGCCTGATGCCCCCGACATTGAAGAATTTCGGACTGGAATCTGCTATTAAAGATCTTTTCGAAAAGATTAACGGTTCAGGAGTTATTAATGCAAGTGCACGCTTTCATGACAATCGTGAAAGATTGAAAGAAGAACAGGAATTGCTTGTTTTTCGTGTTGTGCAGGAGTTGGTAACTAATATTATTAAACATAGTCATGCGGGGTTTATTCATCTTACTCAAAATGTGCAGGGAAATTTTTCTTACTTTCGCATACATCATGATGGTAAGGGTATTCTTCAGCCTGATTTTGAAAAGCTAAATTTTGATTCTATTGGTCTTGGATTAAAAAATATCGAGAGCCGTATAAAAGTGCTAAGAGGAAGCATCGCGTTTGATATAGACAGTACGCATACTTATTATAAGGTTACCATTGAAGTGCCAAGGGAACCTATTAAATAGAATGAATTTACTAATCTATAATCCGATATCTTTAATAATTAATTCTCTTTAAATTTATATGGACGTCATCAAAGTTGCTATTGCGGATGATCATAAAATTTTCAGAAAAGGAGTAATCCTTTCCCTGAGGCCGTATACTAATATAAAATTTGTATTGGAAGCTGAAAATGGCGAAGAACTCATAGAAGGCCTGGAAGAAGCAAAACCGGAAGTAGTACTTATGGATTTGAAAATGCCGGTTAAAGATGGAATAGAAACAACAAAGTATGTTAATAAGCATTTTCCAAAAATAAGGATTCTTATTCTCACCATGTATGAAGATGAGAGATTTGTAGGCCATCTTATGGATAGCGGTGCAAACGGTTATCTGCTGAAAAGTACAGAGCCTGAAGAAATTAAGCAAGGAATTATGGATGTAATCCGAACCGGATTTTATCTAAATAATTTTGTAAACAGGGTGCTTATTAAAAAGAATTATGCAAGGCAGAAATTTAATCCCAACTTAAATAGTGAGGTTATTGTAAGTGATCGCGAGAAAGAGGTTTTAAATCTTGTGTGCATGGAATATACAGCCCAGGAAATTGCAAAGAAAATGGATATTAGCGCGAGAACGGTTGAGGCAATAAAAGACAGGCTAATGGAGAGATTTGGTGTTAAGAATTCAGTTGGTCTCGTCTTCTTTGCAATGAAAAATTCATTGATTGACTAAAATATTTTACGGGATTATTTGACGCAGCTAATTTCAAAAAACCATTTCAGGGATTTCTCCTTCAATTATTAATTTTCCGCCGGTTTTATCTTTTATTTCACTAACACTTACACCAGGTGCTCTTTCTATTAATTTAAAGGCGCCGTCTTCAATATCCAGCACGGCAAGATTCGTAACAATTTTTTTTACGCAATTTACTCCTGTCAAAGGCAAAGTGCACTGTGACAATAATTTTGATTGGCCTTTAGGATTGGTATGCATCATTGCAACAATTATGTTTTTGGCACTTGCAACAAGGTCCATCGCTCCTCCCATACCTTTTACCATCTTTCCAGGGATTTTCCAGTTCGCAATATCTCCATTTTCACTTACTTCCATCGCTCCGAGGACAGTCAGGTCTACTTTGCCTGCCCGTATCATTCCAAAACTCATTGCACTATCGAAGAAAGATGAGCCGGGTAACGTAGTGATAGTCTGTTTGCCTGCGTTTATTAAATCTGCATCTTCTTCTCCGTCTTTTGGAAATGGCCCCATACCAAGCAACCCATTTTCTGATTGTAATATCACTTTAATTCCGTTAGGAATGTGATTTGCCACAAGGGTAGGAATACCTATTCCAAGATTCACATAGTACCCGTCTTTTAATTCTTTGGCTATCCGTTGCGCAATTTGGTTTTTATCCAGCATAAATTTTTAGTTATCATTGTACAGTTTTTTGCTCAATTCTTTTCTCATAATTTTCCCCTTGAAAAATACGATGGACATAAATGCCTGGTATATGAATTTCATTAGGATCTAATTCTCCCGGCTCTGTTAATTCTTCAACTTCTGCTATGGTTACTTTCCCGGCCATAGCCATAAGCGGGTTAAAATTGCGTGCAGTTGCCTTAAAAATGAGGTTACCTTCTTTATCTCCTTTCCACGCTTTCACCAATGCGAAATCTGAATCAAATGCAAATTCCATCAGGTATTGTTTTCCATTAAATTCACGTATTTCTTTTCCTTTTGCTACTTCGGTTCCAATGCCGGCAGGTGTAAAGATGGCGGGCAGACCATAACCTGCTGCCATACATCTTGTAGCTAAAGTTCCCTGCGGGATTAATTCTACATCGAGTTCACCACTTAGCAATTGCCTTTCAAATTCCGCATTTTCACCCACATATGAAGCAATCATTTTTTTAACCTGCTTCTGCTGTAATAACAGGCCAATGCCAAAATCGTCTACACCAGCGTTATTTGAAATGCAGGTTAGATTATTAACACCCTTTTTTACAAGGGCGCTAATACAATTTTCAGGAATGCCACACAATCCAAAACCTCCGAGCATGATTATGCTTCCGTCAGTAATGTCAAATATGGATGCATCTGCGTCTTTATAAACCTTATTCATTTTTCATAATTTTTTCTGAACAGAGAATCATGCTTTATTGGTTTAAATCCTTCTCTAATGAGTTGCTCATTTTCTCTTTGTTTTTGAATATATAGACTGTCAATCATAATTCTCAGCAGTTCGGGGTGGTTCGTGTACCAGTCGTAGCTCTTGTCAAAATCATTAGAATCGGTTTTATGAATTTCAAATACTTCCCTGGTAAGAATTTTGCGGCGGGCTTCAACATTCATTGATGAGTCTTTACGGGCAACTTCTGATGCTAAAGCCTGGGCTTTTACTAAATCCCATATAATTCCTGACATTTGTTTGGGAGGAATTATTCCTGAAGGAGTTTCGTTTTTATTCGAACAGGAAAAAAGCATACAAAGGAATACAAATAAAAAAAATCTTTTCATCACTTAAGGCCTTCTTTATATTTTGTTGCAGAAGTAACATCAATATGTTGCAGAAATTCCAGTGCTTTTGATTTATCAGGTGGACTTGCTTTTGCAAATATTTTTATCAGTTCCTGGCTTTTACCCTGCAAGAAAAACTGTAGTATCATTGTGTTAGGATTGTCAGTATTAAATGTATTAAGGAGACTAAGCATATTTAACAGCTGGCTTCTGCCATTTATTTCATCATCATATAGTTTATCCATACCCATGCGATAATATCCATAAATCGCATCATGCATAATTGTATAGCGGCTATTCAGTAAATTTTCTGCAAGCCAATACCTGTTTCTTGTTCCGTCAAATGCTTTCCATCCTGAAATATTTCTACCTTCAGGTGCATTGTTCACTATATTTTGTGCTTTTTGAAAATAAGCATCTCCACCACGTGGCGAAAAAGAATCATAATCTATCCCCAGTATTATATTTACATAATATGCAAAAACAGCAGATAAGTTTGATACTAATGCATCGGTACCGGAAACCCGGGTATCATTAAACTCAAGTTGTTGAAATTCGGCATATTTAAAAATAATGTCATTGTCCTGGAAATTTATCATTGGAGATAAATACGATGAATTAAAAACTGGCCTTGCTGATTGAATAGTTAAAGAGCCTTTATATACATTTGCATCGCCGGTTGACTCCAGGTTTAGTAAGAAACTGCAATCAATTTTTTCGTTTTGGGCAAATTGGTCATTACTCCATTTACGATTATTTACAAAATTATTTAGCGCGGTTTGTAAGGTTTGAAATGTTTTTTTATCAACATTATTGCCCACTCTGTTACTTAGTACACTTACCCGGGCTTTAAGTTCCTGGGGGTGGGCTATATTGGCGGAAAAGCATAATAATAAAAACAGGATTATTTTATTCATTTCTATAATTAATAATGGTGTTTACAATATCAGCAGCAACATCTTCTTTTAATTTTTTTTCAAAAAGATGTTCAATACCGTTTCTTTCAAAAATACTTATTTTGTTAGTGTCGTGACCGAAACCGGTTCCTTCATCACTCAAAGAGTTAAGTACAATAATATCTGCATTTTTTCCCGATAATTTTTTTAGAGCATTTTCTTTTCCATTTTCTGTTTCTAACGCAAAGCCAACTAATACCTGGTTTTTTGCCTTTAGTTTCCCTGCTTTTAAAAGAATGTCTTTAGTTTTTGCCAACTTTACAGTTAATCCCTTATCACTCTCTTTTTTTATTTTTTGACTAGCAATTTTTTCAGGCATATAATCTGCTACAGCGGCTGCCATAACTATTATATCGCTTTTACTAAAATGCTGAAATGTTGCGTCATACATTTCTTCGGCAGAAGTAATTCTTATTGTATTTATGTTCGCCGGTACATTTATTGAAGATGGGCCTAGTATTAAATTCACTTCCGCCCCCCTTGCATTTAACTCTTTTGCGATTGCAACTCCCATTTTTCCACTTGAATAATTTCCAACAAACCGGACCGGATCAATTGCCTCGTAGGTAGGTCCCGCAGTAACAAGTGCTGTTTTCCCTTTTAATACTGAGGTCTTTAAAAAGAACTTATTCAATGTATCAATAATTTCTTCAGGTTCGGCTATTCGGCCTTTACCAATTAAACCACTGGCTAATTCGCCATCATTTACGTGAAGAAATTGATTACCATTTGTTTTTAAGATATCAATATTTTTTTTAGTTGTAGCGTGATGCCACATATCGTCATCCATTGCCGGGGCAATCATCACAGGAGACGTCGCTGAAAGGTAAACAGCCATCAGGAGATTGTCGCAAATTCCATGTGCCATTTTTGCAATTGTATTACAGGATGCCGGGGATATAAGTATTAGATCTGCCCACCTCCCAAGCATTACATGATTAGCCCAGGTTTCTTCATCAAATAAATCGGAAAGAACTTTATTTTTTGATAAGGTTGCAAAAGTTAATGGTGACACGAATGTCTTTGCTGCCTCAGTCATTATCACTTTTACTTCCGCGCCGGACTTTATGAGCAAACGTAGCAAGAACACTGCTTTATATGCAGCAATGCTTCCGGTAACACACAGCAAAAACTTTTTATCTTTTAACATTCAATATTATTTGAAATAAATGTGTCTTGTATTTGCAGTTGAGAATTTATTTCTCCCGGTTAAGCCACATTTATAAAAAATTTCTGTAAAATAAAAATGACGGTATAAAACCGCCATTAAAAGTAGAATTTCTAAATTAAAAAATATTATAAATTAAGATTTAAAAATTTAAGAAATGAGGAGACAATACTAATCAAACAGGTTGTCTTCATTTCTGCGGTAATAAATTTTATCCTCCATAAATTCTGTTGTGGCCAAAAGAGCCGGATTGGGCATTCTTTCATACGCCTTTGAAATTTCAATCTGTTCTTTATTCTCATGAATCTCTTCAAGGCTATCCGTATGACTGGCGAACTCTTCAAGTTTATTATGGAGTTCCTCTTTAATTGAAATATTAATCTGGTTTGCTCTTTTAGCAATTACTGCAATAGATTCATACAGATTGCCGGTTTTTGCTTTTACATCAGAAAGGTTTTTTGTTTCAACAACGTTACTGGTATTAGCGCTCTGCTGGCGTCTTAATTTGCTCATTTTGTATTTGTTTAATATTGTTCTGACTAAGATTTCTATAGTATTCTGCTTCTTTTAATAATTTACTTTCAGGATAACGGTCTGCGAAATCAAAATATTCTGTTGACACCTTTTCATAACGGTCCTGTTGCTTATCGGCATAACTCAATTTTGCAAACTGGTAATACGATTTGATGGCCATTAACATGTACTCTTCACCTTTCTCTGACTCCGGATAGGTATTTAACAGGCTGGTAAATGAAATTCCTGCAGCACGATACTGCTGCAGATCATAATATAATTGAGCGGTTTTGTAATCTTTCAACTCCAGTTTGGCTCTGCATTTTGCTATTATTTCAGTTGCATCAGTAATCCGTGGCGAATTGGGATAAGTAATCATAAAACTTTGCATCATTCCTATTGCTTTTGCAGTATTAACCTGTTCCAGTTCTGCTTTTGGTGATTGCAAATAATAAGTATATGCGTGCATATATGAAATCTCCTCTGCTTTGGTGCTATTAGGAAAAACTTCTAAAAATCCTTTGAAAAGATTTTCTGCATCCGCATAATTTTTTTGATAATAAGAACAATAAGCATATTTATAATACAGATCTTCAAATTTATCAGTTCCTTTAAATACTGAGAACAGTTCTAAATATAATTGCCCTGCATAATTATATTTCTTTTTTGCAAAATATTCATCCGCCTTCTTAAGCTTGTATTCGAAATCAGTGCTCTTCAGTACTTTATTAAATTGATTGCTACAAGATGCAAGAATGAGGAAGGAGAATAATGATAACAGTACTAATTTCATAGAGAGTTGCGAAATTAAGTGATTTTATACAAAAATGATTTTTAAAAAATTTTCCTCAAAGGATAGCCAGTTAATATTTTCATAATAACAAAAAAGCCCTTCCAAATCCGGAAGGGCTTTATCATTGAGCAAAAAGTGTACTTATTGATTAGATTTGATATCAACCGTATTTGAATCGCCACCACCGACTTCGCAGTTAGTTGTAACCCGGTCTCCACTTATTCCCTCAGTCTCAGTAAGATAAGCTTTAATTGCATCTATTCTTCTGTTGCATAACGCCTGAGATGCTTTTGAAGCAGCAGGATATCCTGTAATAGTTATACTGCAATCTGCGTTATTTTTTAATTTAGAAGCAACAGTAGCTAACATAGCTTTTGCATCGCTGCTTAACATACCTGAATTTCCTCTGAATGAAAGACTTGGTAAATCGCCGATCTGGCAAGCTGGCATTTGTACCATGTTTTTGCAGCATTCAGGATCAGGGCATTTGCCAACACCGTCAGCGTCAACTGGCTGGCACTCAGTAGGAGTGATCAGTTGCTTATCCTTACAATCAGGAACACCATCACCATCAGTATCTTTTGAAACACCGTGTGTATCAACAGGGCAACCAGCAGGAGTATTAGGCTCTCTATCAAGTTGATCTACTACACCATCGCCATCAGCATCATCAAATACCGGCTTCGGCAATTTCATGTGCTTAGGATTATTAATTTCGCTGTATGCATAATCGAGTGGATTGATCCACCAAAGAGGCTCAACTGCTTTTGAACCTATATTGAAATTCAGTCCTAAAGAAACGTAATTATAACTATCGAAATCACGTGTCTGAACAGGATCTGATGTTGGATGTTCCTGCCACTGCTGGCCATCAAGCAAATCATCTTTAATGAAAGTAAATCTTTCTTCCAAAGCAAGATTTACCCGCTTACCTAATTTGAAAGCAATTCCTGCCAAAAGAGTACCCGAGGGCTTGAAAGTTTGTCCGAATACTGTGGCTGAATTTTTTTTGTTATTTTGAGCATCTGTCTCATAACTATCATCAAACAGTGACTTTAACTTGTCCCTGATATCTTTTCTGTTTTCATAGCCGGCGCTAGTGATTGATTTAAAGTTGTAGGGAGATGAACCATTCAAGGCATTCACCTTTGTGTCGTAAATAGTACCACCGATACCTACACCACCATACATAACCATTCCGGTTTTTTGCTTATGGAAGCGAATATTATTCAATGTAAAGATTCCTTGTAGAGAAAGATCCTGAACATGGGCACGGTAGTTATAATATACCGGATCTGCATTTGCAGTGGCGTAATTCTTCCAAACAGGGTTATTATTATATCCATAAGATGGCTTCCAGTTTAATCCTTTAGCAACCCCATACACATATTGTAATCTCATAGAAAAGATATACCCTAATGCTTTACGAACGTGTGCTGAAAATCCTACAGTAGGTAATTTGGCCGAAATATCACTACTTACAGAAAACATACCTGCCGATATGCCAAATTCAAACTCACTACGGGGTTTTGCAGGGAAATCATAAGTATTATTCATGAATTCATTTTGTTGTGCCATCCCTTTGGAAGATATCACACTCGAATCATAAATATTGTATACTCCGGTATCCTGGGCGAAGACGCCGAAAGATAGAAGGGAAAATATCCCTATTAATAATAATTTGTACTTTTTGCTTGCCATAACTTTTTGATTAATGATTTCTAAATAAACTTGTTGATTGATTGCAAAAATATTAAACCAATGTCAAAAACCAAATTTTTTTTACCATATATTTAGATTTTGAACGATTTACATATCCTCACAATCTTGTAAACTTAGGACTATTATCTCACGTTATCCGCTGCTTTTAAATAAAAGTTTTTACATATCTATTACATATTATTTTCTAACGGTCATTATTATCTTTTTTTTTGTGGAAACAACGTCGGTGTTTTAGAATAATTCTTGAATTATTCCTTTCTGCACTATATTGCTTTTTATGACAATGCAGTTTTCGAAAGACCTCATAGCTGATGAATTAATTATATTCGAAAAGAAATTTGCTAATTCTGTAAAAAGCAATACGCTTTTACTTGATAGGATAATGAAATACATTATCAAAAGAAAGGGAAAACAGCTTAGGCCTATGTTTGTTTTTTTAAGTGCTAAGCTTCACGGTGAAATAAATGAATCAACATACAGAGCTGCCGCATTGGTTGAACTGCTCCATACTGCTACTCTCGTTCATGATGATGTGGTGGATGAATCATTGGAAAGAAGGGGGTTTTTCTCGATCAATGCACTATGGAAAAATAAGATCGCGGTGCTTGTTGGCGATTATCTGCTTTCAAAAGGGCTGCTGCTTTCAACTGAAGCCGGAGATTTCAAACATCTTCATATATTGTCCGAAGCAGTGAAGCAAATGAGTGAGGGTGAACTGTTGCAAATGGAAAAATCGCGGAAATTAAACCTTAAGGAAGAAATTTATTTTGAAATTATAAAAGGTAAAACAGCCTCCTTGTTATCATCAGCATGTGCCGTGGGGGCATGGAGTACCAGCAAAGACGAAGCGATAACCGGCAGAATGAAAACTTTTGGAGAAAAAACAGGAATAGCATTTCAAATTAAAGATGATCTTTTTGATTATGGAAATGATGATGTCGGAAAGCCAACGGGTAATGATCTTAAAGAAAAAAAATTAACCCTGCCTTTGATTTATACTTTAAACAATATTAATCCCGGGGAAAAAAGAAAAATTATTTACATTATTAAAAATGAAAATAAAGACGCGGCTAAAATAAAATATGTTTTGGAAAAGGTAACAGAATCGGGAGGGATTAAATATGCTAGTGAAAAAATGATCCAGTACCGCGACGAGGCGCTTTCTATCTTATTTGAATTTCCTGATAGCGACATTCGAAAAGGATTGGAGGAATTGGTGCTCTATACCACAGACAGAAAATACTAATAATAATCACGCTTACGGAATAGGCAAGGTACCTGATTTAAATACTTAATGGAAAAGAGGTGGAAAATATTGTCGGCTGATGAGCATAAAATTGCTGAATTACAGCAATCATTAAAAATTAGCTACCCGCTATGTAAGATACTTGTGCAAAGAGGTGTAGATACCTACCAAAAGTCCAAAGATTATTTTCGGCCGCAACTTTCCCATCTTCATGATCCATTCTTAATGAAAGACATGGATAAGGCTGTGAAACGCATTTTTACTGCAATTGAAAACCAGGAAAAGATCCTTGTTTTTGGTGATTACGATGTTGACGGCACAACATCTGTGGCATGCATGTACAGGTTTCTTAAGAGAATTTATGATGAAGATAAAATTGCGTTTTATGTTCCCCACCGGTACCGCGAAGGATATGGCGTAAGCAAAATGGGGATTGACTTTGCAAAGGAAAATGGGTTTCACTTAATCATTTCGCTTGACTGCGGAATTAAATCGGTTGAACTTATAACTTATGCCCGGTCACTTGGCCTTGATTTTATAGTATGTGATCATCATTTACCCGATGAAGAACTTCCTCCTGCAATTGCAATTTTAAATCCGAAACAAAAAGATTGTAATTATCCCTTTAAAGAACTTTGTGGGTGTGGTGTCGGGTTTAAATTAATTACAGCACTGGCGCAAAGTTCAGGCTTAGCTGAAGAAGAATATATATGCTATCTTGATCTTGCGGTGACGGCTATTGGCGCCGACATAGTTCCGATAACCGGCGAAAACAGGATATTAGCTTTTTATGGGTTAAAAAAGCTTAATTCTAATCCCTCGCCCGGCATTAAAGCCCTCGTGGAACTCAGTGGAATCACGAAAAGATTTTCAATAAATAATGTTGTTTTTATAATTGCTCCTAGAGTAAACGCGGCAGGAAGGATGGATGATGCCTCTAAGGCTGTGATGATGTTTATAGAAGATGATTTTAAAAAAGCCATGCATTATGCTGAGATGCTTCACAGTGATAACACCGATCGTAAAGAAGCTGATAGTTCAATAACTGAAGAGGCGTTTGCGATGATTGAAAATGATGAGGTGTTATTGAAACGCAAGACGACCGTTGTATTTCAACCACAATGGCACAAAGGTGTTGTAGGAATTGTTGCGAGCAGGCTTATTGAAAGGTATTATCGCCCAACTGTTGTACTTACCCAAAGTGGTGAATTTGTGGGAGGAAGCGCACGCAGTGTTCCCGGCTTTAATTTATACGAAGCAATACATGCATGCAGGGAATATCTCATTGGATATGGCGGCCATTTTGCCGCCGCGGGAATGACGATGTTATCAGAAAATGTAGAAGCGTTTAGTAATAAATTTGAAGACATTGTTTCTTCTATCATAGATCCGCGTCTTCTTGTTCCTGAAATAGAAATTGATGCTGAAATTTCTTTTAAAAATATTACCAAAAGTTTTTATGATATCACGACCCAGATGGAACCTTTCGGCCCGGAAAATTTACGCCCTGTTTTCATTACAAAAAATGTCCTCGAAACGTCATGGTCCAGGATTGTGAAGGATTTGCACATACGTTTTGTAGTTAAGCATGACAATAAAACTTTAACCGGAATAGGTTTTAATATGGCCGAAAAATTTCACCTGCTGCAGATGAATCAACCAATTGATATAGTATATACAATTGATGAAAATGAATGGAACGGTCAAACAAATTTGCAACTTAAGGTTATTGATATACGGCTCACGGAAAGTATAACTTAAGTACTACAATGAAAGTACCTTACTACCTGCGATATTTTTATTTCATTGGAGCCAACTGGAACTACAAGCTTGCCTTATTTACTATAAGACACGAAATAAAAGGTGAGAAAAAATATAATATTAATACAATAGAATTAAACAGGCTTCAGCATCTCAAAATAGACAGTGATAATTTGGTACACTCTTCAATTTACCAGGCTGCTAATTATTTTTTAATCGAACAGGCTTTTGACTACCTGAGAAGCGTAGCCGCAAATAATGACATTGTTGATTTTGGAAGCGGAAGGGGCAGGGCTATGGTAGTGGCGGCAGCTTATGGCTTCAGAAGAATTACAGGGATTGAATTCGCTAAGGTGTTGTGTGTTTCCGCGGAGCGGAACATACAACGAGTACAATCAAATTATCCCTCCAGCCAGTTCAAAGTAATTTGCGATGATGCGATTAATTATTTAATCAATGAAGACGACAGTGTTTTTTATTTTTTTAATCCCTTTGATGACGTTGTAATCCTTCAGGTGATTAAAAACATTCTTAAATCCCTTAAAAAAAGACCGAGGAAGGCATATATAGTCTATTTGAATCCTGTGCACAAAGAAATATTTTTAAGTGCCGGATTTGAAGAGGAATATTATCTGAGAAAAATGCAATACCTGGAGCTCAGTATTATGTCAAATGAAGAAGATTGAATTTGAGTCCAAAAAAAATAGCCCGGTAATTTAGGGCTATTTAAGATATCAGTTTTGAAATTATGCTTCAAGAATTATTTTACTTTTTTCTTTCCCTTCCATCATTTCCACGCTGCGGTTTATGAAATTTGTAAGTTCATTTCCTTTCAATAAGCCCTGTGAAAGCAGCGCGAGATCCGCAAGGTTCCTCGTTTGCTTTTCCTGCTTTTCCTTATCTTCTTCCTGTAAAATATTTTTATAAACCGGGTGATTGCCGTTTACAGTTAGCGTCACTTCTTCGGGCATCTGGCTATAAAAGCTACTCATGCCACCACCTGCTTCCGCCATATCTTTCATTCTTCGCATAAACTCAGGTCTTGTGGCCACTACCGGTAACGTATCAGCGCTAAGGCCTTTTACCTCAACAGTTACATGAAGGGAAGGTGTTTCTATTTTAAATAATTCTTTTAGTTTTTCGGTTTCGTCCTTTGATAAAACGCTTTCTGTGCTCTCATTTTTATCAATAAGATTGTCTATAATGTCCGCATCTACCCTTACAAACTGTACATCGTTCCACTTCATTTCCATATTATTGATAAAAGCGGCATCCACGATGGTTTCCAGTTTTACAACAATATAATTTTTTTGTTGCGCGGCCTTTATAAAACTGTTTTGCTGTACCGGATCAGTGGTGTAAAGCATTACCAGCTTACCATCCTTATTTTTTTGTAATGTTTCCGCGGCTAATTTGTATTCGTCAAGGGTATAAAATTTAGTGCCATCGGCATCTTCAAATAAATTAAACTTATTTGCCTTCTCTAAAAACTTATCCTCCGTGATCATTCCGTACTTTACGAAAATGCCAAGGCTTCCCCATTTTTCTTCAAAAGCTTTTCTATCAGCTTTGAAAATTTCTTCAAGCTTATCAGCAACTTTTTTAGTAATGTACGAGTTGATCTTTTTTACATTTGGATCACCTTGCAGGTAACTGCGGCTTACGTTCAATGGTATATCGGGACTATCAATCACCCCATGAAGCAGCATCAGGAATTCAGGCACAATATCTTTTACCTCGTCAGATACAAAAACCTGGTTACTGTAAAGTTGTATTTTGTCTTTTTGATTTTCAAACCGCTGTTTTATCTTAGGAAAATATAAAATGCCTGTTAGGTTGAAAGGATAATCAACATTAAGATGAATCCAGAATAATGGGGCTTCACTGAAAGGATACAATTCTTTATAAAAGTCCTGGTAATCCTGCGGAGTAAGATCTGCCGGCTTTTTGGTCCATGCGGGATTAGTGTTATTTATTTGTTTTTCCTCAACTGTGGTCTCAGAGGGCTCAACATCATCCGTGGGAACACCCTGCTGCACAAATTTAATTGGAACGGGTAAAAACTTACAGAATTTCTCAAGTATATGACTTACTCTTTCAGGCTCAAGAAATTCCTGGCTCTCTTCATTTATGTAAAGCACTACATCTGTACCACGGCCTTCTTTTTCCGTTTCTTCCAGGGTAAATTCAGGGCTGCCATCGCATTCCCATTTTACGGCCTTTGCATCTTCTTTAAAACTTTTGGTAATGATTTCCACTTTTTCACTCACCATAAACGATGAATAAAATCCTAATCCAAAATGCCCGATGATGTTCGCTTCATTTTTCCCTTTATATTTTTCTAAAAATTCTTCAGCACCGCTAAAAGCTACCTGGTTAATGTACTTATCAACTTCTTCAGCAGTCATCCCAACTCCTTTGTCAGAAATAGTAAGGGTCTTTTTGTCTTTGTCGATACTTACACTAATGTCAATATTGCCAATATCGCCCTTTGCTTCGCCAATAGAGAATAGCGTTCCCAGCTTTTGCGTTGCATCAACAGCATTACTAACTAATTCACGAATGAATATTTCGTGATCGCTGTAGAGGAACTTTTTAATTATGGGGAAAATATTTTCTGTTTGTACGCGGATATTTCCTTTTTGCATTTTTAAGATTTTTACAAGTGTTTTCAAAAAAAATGCCACGATAGTTTTGCTGACAACATGGCAAGATGGAATTTAATAAAAATTTCAGAAATAAATTTACTCAGGCTGTATCGATCCGCTGCCTGATTGGTGAATCTCCGGAGAAGTGGGATTTCCTCCATAATAAATATCACCGCTCCCACTTACCCTTGCCTCGATATGAACACTTGCAAATACATGTGCATTGCCGCTGCCTGAAACTTTTATGATTGTATTCTCACTATGAAGATCTCTGCAATCCATGTTGCCACTACCGCTTACCCTGGCATCGAAATCCTTGGTACGTCCGTGTAATTTCATGTTGCCAGAGCCACCAATTGAAGCGGAAATTTCCGGGGCATCCAATCCACCATTTATATCTCCTGAACCTGAAACAGCCACTTCTATTTTCCTGTCGTTTTTTACTACACCATTTATGGTAATATTTGCAGAACCGGAACTAATTATCTTATCAAGTGAAGGCACCTTAACATACACTTTTGCGTGATCATCATTTATGGATGTATTGTTTTTATAATGAATATTCAATGTGCCGCCTTCAACTTCCGTGACAATTGCAGGCAGGATATTTTCATCATCTTCTACCGAAACGGAATATTTATCACCGGGGCTTATTTCAATATCAATTGACCCTGAAGTTTTAACCCCGCTAAAATTTTTGACATTCCTTGTTTCTGTCCGTATGTTGCCATTGCCTGTAATAGAATCGCCATTCCAACCTAAATAACAGGAACTCAACAAAAAAATACCAACTAAAACAAATATTAAATTTTTCATTGTATAATTTTTAGGATTAAAGTGATTGTAATTTACAAACTTCGAGAAACTTTCTACCTTCGCGGCAAATGACAGAGAAAATTCTGATCCTCGACTTTGGCTCACAATACACGCAACTCATCGCCAGGGCCGTAAGGGAAGCAAATGTGTATTGTGAAATTATCCCATTTAATAAAGAGATCGTTTTTACCAAAGAACTTAAAGGAATTATACTTTCAGGTTCACCTTTTTCAGTCAATGAAGAAAATGCACCATCTGTTGATGTAAGTTTATTTGCGAAGCACGTACCGGTTTTGGGAATTTGCTATGGTGCCCAGCTTACTGCAAAACTCTATGGTGGTATTGTTGAAAAAAGTGATAAAAGAGAATATGGAAGGGCAAAGCTGCAGGTAAAAGAATCTGACGAATTATTGCATGAAATAAAAAATGATTCAGATGTGTGGATGAGTCACAGCGACACAATCAAAGAACTTCCTAAAAACTTTACCATCTCTGCCTATACTCATTCCATTCCTATTGCGGCTTTTAAAAATAAAGATGGCAATTGTGCGATTTATGGCATTCAGTTTCACCCCGAAGTCTATCACTCCGCGGAAGGTAAAAAAATATTAAAAAACTTTTTAGTAACAATATGCGGTTGTAAACAGGACTGGACGCCTGCTCATTTTATCAATGATACAATTGCTGCAATAAAAGAAGAAGTTGGCGATAAAAAAGTAGTGATGGGGCTAAGCGGAGGCGTTGATTCAACCGTTGCAGCCACGCTGATTCATCGTGCCATCGGTACAAACCTGTATGGAATTTTTGTAGATAATGGCGTGTTGCGAAAGGATGAATTTGAACAGGTAATTGAATCATGCAAAAGCATTGGATTGAACATTACGGGAATTGATGCCAAAGATCATTTTTATACAAAGCTTGCGGGAAAGCCGGAGCCGGAAGAAAAGAGAAAGGCAATTGGAAAATGTTTTATAGAAATTTTTGACCAGGAGGCACATAAAATAGAGGGTATTGAATTTTTGGGGCAAGGCACTATTTATCCCGATGTTATAGAATCAGTTTCAGTACATGGACCATCCGTTATGATCAAGTCGCATCATAACGTTGGGGGGCTTCCTGAATACATGAAGTTAAAATTGATTGAGCCTTTGCGTTCTTTATTTAAAGATGAGGTAAGAAAAATAGGCGCTGAACTTGGCATACCTGAAAGCTTGCTCAACCGGCATCCATTTCCCGGGCCTGGATTAGCAATTAGAATATTAGGAGAAGTTACCGAAGAAAAGGTACAATTATTGCAACAGGCGGATGCCATTTATACCAATGCATTGGTAAAATATGATCTTTATGCAACTGTTTGGCAGGCCGGGGCAATCTTATTGCCTGTGAAAAGTGTAGGTGTAATGGGTGATGAAAGAACTTATGAATTTACCATTGCGCTAAGGGCTGTTACATCAGTAGATGGTATGACTGCCGATTGGGCACACCTTCCTTACGATTTTCTTGCATATGTTTCTAATGAAATAATAAATAATGTAAAAGGGATCAACAGGGTTGTGTACGATATTAGCAGTAAACCTCCCGCCACGATAGAATGGGAATGAGTATTTAGTTGATATTTGAGATTTTTAAAGGGAAATATTAGAATTATTGTTCAATACCTATTCCCCACGACCTATACCCGGAAACTGACACAGGTTAACTAAGAACACTCGTATGAAGAAACTTTTTTGGCTTTTATTTTTATTTTTGGTTTTTGCAGGGACTAAGATGTCGTCCGCGCAAAATAGTTTCAATCCCCCCGGTACTAAAGCATACCGGATTGCAGTGTTTGCTCCACTGTACCTCGATTCAGTTTTTTCAAATGGAGCAATTAGTATCAGCAATTCTATACCGAGATTTATTATGCCGGCTGTTGAATTTGTCCAGGGCGCAGAAATAGCTTTTGACACTTTGACGCTAAATGGTAAAAAAGCCGAAGCATTTATTTACGATGCAAAATCTTTATCAAGACCTATTTCCTGGTTGATAAAAAACAATTTGCTTGACAATTTGGATCTTATTATTGGAAGTGTAAGAGAACCAGACTACCAGGAGCTTGCGAATTTTGCAGTACTGAAAAGTATTCCATTTATATCGGCGACTTATCCTAACGATGGGGGAGTAAGTACAAATCCTTACCTGGTTATTGTGAACTCAACTTTGAAAGCGCATTGCGAAGGTATTTTTAGTTACCTCCTTCAAAAACATGGTACTGATAAAATCTATCTCGTTAAGAAAAAAGGGGATGACAGGATTGATAATTATTTTAAAAATGTTAATATCAGGGATGGTAAACCCCTACTGAATATTAAAACAATTGTTCTCGATAGTTCTATATCATCATACGGGTTGTTAAGGCGCTTGGATACTTCAAAATATACCGTAATAATAGGAGCAAGCCTCGATGAAACATTTGCAAAAAAGCTTGCCGACGCCTGTTACCCAATTCAAAAAAATCATCCTCTTACATTAATAGGCATGCCTAACTGGGATGGTTTTAGAAGCCTGGCAAAGCCTGATGCCTACAAGGATTTTCCTATTCTTTATTCAACACCACACTACGATTCAAAAAATAATTTGTTTGATAGCTTGCTCGTACGCAAATATTTTCAATTATACAGGGCAAAGCCTTCAGATATGGCATATAAAGGTTTTGAAATAACTTATTTTTTTGCGAATATTTTATTGAATTATGATACTGCTTTTATGTCTAATCTGAATGATGACAAATTTGATGTATTTCATAATTTCAATTTCCGGCCTGTTTATAACGGAATCAATAACCAAGTGCCCGATTATTTTGAGAATAAACATCTTTTCATAATGAAGATACTGAATGGCGAGCTTGAGAGGCAATGGTGATCTTCAAATAATTTTCCGGCGAAAATCCCATTATTTAAATCCGATTTTTACTTTAGATTTACTTGCATATAATTCCTAAATAAAGACGGCATGAATACAGGAAGGCTGGAAGCTTTTAGTGATGGGGTACTTGCAATCATCATCACCATTATGGTTTTGGAAATGAAAGTGCCTCATGGCGATGAATTAAAATCTCTTTTTCCTCTCGGCCCTGTTTTTATAAGTTATATCCTTAGTTTCATTTATATAGGTATCTATTGGAATAACCACCATCATATGATGCAAACTGTAGACCTTGTAAACGGAAAGGTATTGTGGGCAAATATTCATTTGTTGTTTTGGCTTTCATTGGTTCCGTTTGTATCGGGTTGGATGGGTGAAAATAATTTCACAAAATGGCCGGTGATATTATACGGCATGGTGCTTTTGATGGCTGCAGTGGCCTATTATTTTTTGGCCCGGGCGCTTATCAATCTGCATGGTAAAAATTCAATGATCGGCAAAGCTTTTGGAAAGGATCGTAAAGGAATCCGGTCAATATTACTGTACCTGTTAGGTATTGGATTCACATTTATCAACCCATGGATTGGATTTGCCGTGTATGCAGTTGTTGCTGCAATATGGTTCATACCCGATAAAAGAATTGAAGAAAAAGTAAAAGAAGAAAACGTTGAAAAATAGGTATCTGGTTATTTCATGATACCAGGAGACCTGCTGCAGGAGCCAATATGCAAAACTGGATGAAGGTGATCCCTCAATTATTCACCGGCATACGTGAGATAACAATTATTACCGCGAATTCATTCTAATTTTGCGACCCATGAAAAAGGCGTTTCTTCAGCTTCATATAGCTGTACTGTTTGCGGGGTTTACAGCGGTTTTTGGAAAATTGATTGATCTGAACGAAGGAATGCTGGTGCTATACGGGATGCTGTTAAGTGCTGCTATACTAGCCGTGATTTTATTTTACAGGAGGCAATTTACCAGGGTCGCTTTTTCAGACATACTGAAATTTTTTGGCGTGGGAGCTATAGTGGCTTTACATTGGGTTACTTTTTATGGCAGCATTAAATATTCTAATATTTCAGTTTCTGTAACATGCCTTTCTGCTATTGGGTTTTTTACATCATTTTTGGAACCATTGATTATTAAAAGAAAAATTGATTTGAAGGAAGTTTGCCTTGGTCTTCTTACCATAGCTGGTATTTACCTTATTTTTAATTTTTATCCTGAATACAAAACAGGAATAATTTTTGGCATTCTCTCAGCGATTTTTGCCAGCTTGTTTCCGATTTTCAATAAACAAATTCTTGAAAAATTTATCCCTGTAATCGTTACGTTCTATGAAATGACAGGTGGATTTCTCTCGCTATGTATGTTAGTTCCGTTTTACCTGTTATTTTTCCCAGCCGAATATTTTATCCCAACTGCTTCAGATTGGATTTGGCTGTCAGTACTGGCTTTGATATGCACAGTTATCAGTTTTATACTTCAATTGAATGCGCTAAAAGTAATATCCGCTTTTACAGCGAATCTTACTTACAATCTTGAGCCGGTATATAGTATTATTCTCGCTTCTGTCTTTTTTCATGAAAACAGGTTTTTTGGCAAAGGATTTTATTTTGGCTTCGGACTTATTTTATTAGCGATAGCCCTGCAAATGATGAGAGAATGGCGAAAGAGAAAGATGAGAAAACTGGAAAAATCTTTGGTATTAAGTGAGGTAAACAATCTTACTGGATAGTTTTGCAAATGCCCTGAACATTTCACTGACGCCGCAATATTTTTCCTGTGAAAGATCTACGGCTTTTTTTACATTAAGCTCATTGTCCTTATTTACCCTGATAGTATAAATAACTGTTACGTCGTCATAAATTTTAGGATAATCTTCTGTCAGATGGGCTTCGACTTTTATGCTGAGGTCAGCAAATTTCACCTTCATTTTATTTAGAATACTCACTACATCTACGCCGGTACATCCGGCCAGAGATACGAGCATAAGTGTTTTGGGACTGGTTCCCAAGTCATTGCCTCCCCCGGCTTTGTCTAGATCAACGGTTACATCATGCCCGTTTATATTGGTTGAAAAGGCCATACCACCCTGGTATATAGAGCTAATGCTGTTACTTGCCATATTGTTTGTTGAAGTTTTTTAATAAATTCCTGCTAAGTTAAAGGTGCGGATTTATTGCATCTGAAATCTGTTTTGCGCTCATAGCACCAGATTGTCTCCAGAGAACCTTTCCATTTTTAAAAAGAATAAGTGTAGGCACACCCTGGATGTTATATTGAGAAGCTGTTGGCTGATTTTTATCAATATCAACTTTTAATACCCTCACAGTTTCTTTATTATTCTGGGCAAATCGTTTCAATTCAGGAGCCATCGTTTTGCAAGGTCCGCACCATTCTGCATGAAAATCAACTAATACAGGCTTCTCGTCGTTTATTATTTTGCTAAATGTTTCCATAATATAACTTTTCCAAAATAGTACATAAAGTATGCCTGTAGAAAAAGAGGTTTAAAATGGTACATTATGTCAGTAATTTATAATCCCGAAAAAAAGGGCATAATTATTTTTCGGGTAATTATTTCTTCGTTACCTTTGCCGTCCGAAAAAAAGATCATTATGGCCAGAGTATGTCAGGTTACAGGAAAAAGACCTATTACAGGAAACAAAGTTTCACATTCAAATATAAAAACACGAAGGCGTTTTTTGCCCAATTTGCAGAAAAAAAGGTATTTCCTGGCTGAAGAAGACAAATGGATTACACTAAAGTTATCCACTGAGGCTATCAGGACAATCAATAAGAACGGACTTCTTCATGTGGTAAAAGAAATGAGAGCTAAAGGCGCTAAGATCTGAACTAATACAATTTAAACATTTTGTTATGGCAAAAAAGGGAAACAGGGTACAGGTAATTCTGGAGTGTACAGAGCATAAAACTTCAGGGATGGCAGGAACAAGCCGCTATATTACCAAAAAGAATAAAAAAAATACACCCGAAAGACTGGAACTGAAAAAATTCAATCCGATACTCAAAAAAGTAACGGTTCATAAAGAAATTAAATAAGACAATTTGAAATAGGTCAACGACTCAATTAATTTGTTGTTGATTTTTGCATTTCAATCTTCACATTTTCAAAATAAATTATCATGGCAAAATCAGCTAAAACCGCGATCAAAACCAAAGACCAGAAATCTGTCGCTGAAGCCAAAAACTGGACAAAAGTAGTTCGCACTGTGCGCAGCCCTAAATCTGGTTCCTATACGTTTAGAGAATCCATTGTTCACAAGGATAAGATTAAAGATTTTTTGGGCAGTTAATTTCTTAACTCAACTAATATTAATAAAGGCTATCCTGCATATGTTGCGGATAGCTTTATTTATTTTTACCCTTTACTAAATTTTAGAAATGGGAATTTTCAATAAAATTTTTGGAAAAAAAGAACAGAAGGAAACCCTTGACAAGGGGCTTGAAAAAACCAGGCAAGGGTTTTTCGACAAGATCACAAAGGTAATTGCAGGCAAGGGGACAGTAGATGAAGAAGTGCTTGATGATCTGGAAAATGCATTGGTAAGTGCCGATGTAGGTGTAGATACCACTGTAAAAATTATTGACGCAATTGAGAAAAGAGTTGCAAGAGACAAGTACATAAATACTGCAGAGCTTAACAAAATATTGAAGGAAGAAATACAATCCCTTCTTGTTGATTCTTCTAAAGGCCTTACCTATTCCGGCTACGATTTACCGGCTCATAAGCCGCATGTAATATTGGTAGTTGGAGTAAATGGCGCAGGTAAAACAACAACAATAGGCAAGTTGGCCCATAATTTTTCGTTAGCCGGGAAATCAGTATTGCTGGGGGCTGCAGATACGTTCAGGGCTGCTGCCGTTGAACAACTTAATATCTGGAGCCAAAGGGCAAATGTTCCAATAATTAAACATGCCATGGGAGCTGACCCGAGCGCCGTCGCGTTTGATACGGTGCAAAGTGGTATAGCAAAAAATACGGATGTCGTTATAATTGATACCGCAGGGAGACTTCATAATAAGATTCACCTTATGGATGAGTTAAGTAAAATAAAACGATCCATCAGCAAAGTATTACCCAATGCCCCGCACGAAATTTTATTAGTGCTTGATGGCAGTACAGGACAGAATGCTTTGGAGCAGGCAAGGCATTTCACTGCCGCGACAGAAGTAACCGGGTTGGTTATTACGAAGCTTGATGGTACAGCTAAAGGCGGCGTGGTTTTGGCTGTTACCGATCAATTCAAAATTCCTGTAAAATTTATTGGCGTTGGCGAAAAAGCAACCGATCTTCTTGTGTTTGACAAAAACGAATTTGTAGATACACTTTTTGAAGGTAGTGAAATGAATATTTGAATAATTGACCCTAGATAGGGATCTGAAATTATTGAGTTTCATATATAAAATTTAATGGCGCATAACTCAGAACTAATGGCACAAAGCTGAAAGCTCACACATGAAAACAAAACTTAAAAAAGACAAGGTAAACATCATCACTTTAGGCTGCAGCAAAAATTTAGTTGACAGCGAGGTGTTGAGCGGGCAATTGTCAGCGGCGGATGTCAATGTGTTGCATGAGAGTAAGAAAAGCGATCATAATATTGTTGTGGTAAATACCTGTGGTTTTATTGACAAAGCAAAAGAGGAAAGCATAAATACAATTCTTGAGCAGGTAGAATTAAAGAAGCGGGGAAAACTTGATAAGGTATACGTTACGGGTTGCCTCAGCGAACGGTATAGGCAAAATCTTGAAGAAGAAATTCCCGAAGTGGATGCTTTTTTCGGAACAATGGAATTGCCATTTTTGCTAAAGAAATTTGACGTTGATTACAAAGTCGAGTTAATCGGAGAAAGATTGTTAGGAACACCTAACCATTATGCCTATCTGAAAATTAGTGAAGGCTGTAACCGCACATGTGCTTTTTGCGCCATTCCTTTAATGAGGGGCAAGCATATCAGCCGCACAATTGAGTCTCTTGTAGATGAAGCAACGAAGCTGGTTGCAAGAGGAGTTAAAGAAATTATGCTTATTGCACAGGAACTCACTTATTACGGCCTGGATATCTACAAAAAGAGAGAATTACCCCGTTTACTTCATGCCCTGGCAGATATCGAAGGCTTAGAGTGGATAAGACTCCATTACGCCTATCCGTCGAAGTTCCCGATGGATATAATCGACGCAATGAGGGAAAGGGAGAATATTTGCAATTACCTTGATATGCCGTTGCAGCATGCCAGTAATAAAATGCTAAAAGCGATGAAAAGGCAAATAACGCGGGAGGAAATGGAAGATATTATTGCTGAAATAAAATATAAAATACCCGGGATCTGCCTCAGGACAACATTGATCTCCGGCTTCCCTGGTGAAACACAGGATGATGTAGAAGAACTGAAAACCTTCCTTAAGAAAATTGAATTCGATAGAGTAGGAATCTTTACTTATTCACATGAAGAAAATACAAGTGCTTACAATCTTACTGATGATATTGGAGCAGAAGTGAAAGAACAACGTGCCCAGGAAATTATGGGTGTTCAGCAGGAAATCTCTTATCATAAAAATGCTGAAAAAATCGGACAAACCTTTAAAGTCATCATTGATAAAAAAGAAGCAGGAAGGTATGTTGGCCGTACCGAATTTGACAGTGTTGAAGTAGATAATGAAGTAATTGTCCACTCCGCAAAAAAATTACATCCCGGCGATTTTGTAAATGTAAAAATTACCAATGCATTCGATTACGATCTCGAAGGTGAGGTTGTATCATAGAAAAGGCGACTTCAATTTCATGGTGTGATACTCTTGTAAAGCTCACTAACATTAGGTAACAAGCCTTTTCCAGGTTGCCCCTGTATAATTGCCGCTTCGGGTTTTATTTTCGCTGCCAGGCACGATTGTATAAATAATCACTTTCCTCCCCTTTTCATTTTAGTTCCATCTTCCGGGGAATTTTTTTTTAAATCACCCGATACTAATTTTCAGAATGTTTGAATAGCCATCTTCTCAGCAAGCAATTTTAATTTTTTTTTGAAACAAACTGTAAATTCATGCCTGGTTTTTAAATCCCGGATTTACCAATAATTTATTCTTAAATTGAACAATGTCACTTTAATAAAAAACTTATTCTAAAAAGATGTCAGAAAAAAGCAATTTAACTACGAGGATACCTGATGAAGAAATGAGAGATCATTTTGTCAAGATTTTGATGCAGGAAGGATTTGAGGAGGGAAAGGCTTTGCAATGTGCAACTGAATTTACAGGTAATAGCGTGGACGGTGTATATACTCACGGAGTATATCGCTTCCCAAGATTTGTTCAATATATAAAAGACGGATTTGTAAAAGTGAATGCAGAACCATCATTGAAAAGCAAATTTGGAGGAATAGAACAATGGGATGGAAATCTTGGCCCCGGAATATTAAATGCCGCCCATGCAACAAAAGCAGTTACAGAACTAGCAAGTCAACATGGTATAGGATGTGTGGCATTGGGTAACACCAATCATTGGATGCGTGGTGGAACATATGGCTGGCAGGCAGCTAAAAAAGGATTTGTTTTTATTGGCTGGACAAATACCATTGCGATTATGCCAACATGGGGCGCAAAAGATCCTAAGCTAGGGAATAATCCGCTGGTGATAGCGTTGCCTTATAAAGACGAAGCAATTGTTTTGGATATGGCTATGTCTCAATTTTCTTACGGTGCCATGGAAAAGGCAGTTTTGAATGATGAAAAACTTTCAGTGTATGGGGGTTTTAATAAAGAGGGTGCATTAACGAATGACCCCGCGGAAATACTTAGATCTATGAGGCCGTTGCCAATCGGTTATTGGAAGGGAGCAGGACTTGCATTACTGCTGGATCTGCTGGCTGCTATTTTATCGGGAGGGTTGTCTACTTATGAGATAAGCAAAAGTGAAGTTGAATATGGATTGTCGCAGGTATTTATTGCAATTGATATTTCAAAACTTGGCAATCACTCACTTATTACAAAAGTGATTGAAGGTATTTTAAACGATTACCATCAATCTGTTCCTGTTGATGAGCAACAAAAAATATTGTATCCTGGCGAACGAGCTTTGAATACTCGGAAAAATAACCTTGCTAACGGGATTCCGGTATTGAAAAAAGTTTGGGATGAAATTTTATCCTTTTGAATTTTATAGACCTTCTTTTGGCGGTTGGATGATTAGTCACCTTTTGCAAAATTATCAGCCAGCTTATCCAATTCTTTAGCCGAAATTGTTTTATTTCCGTCATCTATAACAATCCTGAAACGGAATGTAACCGATTCTCCTTTTTGCAGTGCCAGGTTTTTAGATGATTTACCGTTCGTAAATATTTTTTCCCCGAGTGGATTGGCTGCAAATAAACCATAGCCTCTCGCATGCCAGAAAGTAGGGTAGTTGGGGTTTCGGGGATGATCAATAATGGCGACACTTATAGAATCATCTCCTATTTTTCCATAAACTTTACACCATTTTCCCCTGGTGCTCCAGGCATCATCTCCTGTTTTACCGTCGCTTGTCATATAGTTACCGTTAGGAATTTTATCTGTACCGCCTTTCACCACGGTCACATTGCCATTGTCATCTTTGAACTCCTGGTCTTTATTTGTAGGAATTTCCAGCGCATGTGCAAGCCTTATTCCATACAACCCATCTTTTGCATCTGTAAAAGTAACCGGGATACTGGCAGTCAAAACCGTTGTTCTGTCTATTATTCGTTTATGGCCGGTCCCGCTAAATTCCAGGATAGTGTGCTCTTCCAGCAAGACATTTTTTTCCTCGTCGGTCCAGTTGGCGTGATAGGAAAGAGTCCCTTTTTTGTCGCCGGATTTTGTTGCGACACTATCGGTTCTGATCCATCCATATAAATGTTTTTTTTCTTTTGGGATAGCAAATGAGTTGTTCCAGAAGTCAAGGCCATTTACATTTTCAAAAGTGAACCATATACCAACGTGGTGTGGATGATCGGTTGGATCACCGGGTTGGGTATCCAGTGGAAAACCCCTTGTAACAATTGCTCCATCGGCTGCATGTACAGGAAATAATACCGGTTTTTCCAGGCTATCGGAATAAAGAAAACTGGTAAATGCTCTTTCGCCAATGTACACATTAACCTTATTGCCCTTTGCCGCTATTACCACTTTTACAGGTTCTTTTTTTTGTGCAAATGATATTGATGCGAATGTAATTGTCAGTATGCTGATACTAAAATATGGTAACAAATATTTCATAATAATTTATTCTCCTGCTAATTTAACTATTTCTAACCACCTATAACTGATTTCCATTTTTCGGATTCGGCATATCTTTATACTCTCAGCAGTATCTCCATGAACAAGTAATATAAAGATCTTTGAAAGCCGCAAATGGGGCAAACAATAGGAAGAATAATATATACCCAGGAAAATAAATAGCCTGGGAAAAAAATATTCATAGGACAAAAAAGGTTTAGCAGCTTTTTTTAGAAGATCATTTCTTCAATGAATGGTCGATAGGAAAATTTTTTCCTGAGTATGCTTTCAAACTGGTCCATTCCATAAAAGGATTCGTCCAGAATGCATCCGCAGCCGGAAGTCCCAATGGAAGAAAGGCAACCGTGCATAAATACAAGCTCCCTGTAGAAACATAGCCTTCGCCAATGCCAGGCTGATGCCCGCAGAAGCCAATCGTAAGCCACCCATTGTTGTCAAAAGTTCCGGTAGCATCCATGCTTCTTTTTATTACAGCCGTTAATGCGCTTCGTACCTGTTCGGGTTCAAGTGAAGGAGGAAGTTTTTTCTGCAAAGCAAGTTGTGCCAGTAATTGAAATGCTCCACACCTATATGCTATCGACCTTCCTGTAGGCGGGAAGGCTCCTTCCGGAGAGATCAGTCGTTCCTGTATTTCAGCATATCTCCCGGCGCGTCTTTCATAGAGCAAAATTTTATCATCGTAATTTTTTTCAATTTCATGAATGGTGGTTGTAATGTCAAGCATCATGGGTTGAATGACAAAACTGTTGTAGTAATCAAAGGCCAATTCAGACCCGTCACCATAGATTGAATCCCCCTTGTACCAGGCTTCATGTTGCTGAAGCGCAAACGCTACCGTTGATTTATTATAAATACCTGTAAATTTCAACATTGCGGCCTCCACCATTGCGGAAAATAACAGCCAGTTGTTTTGAGGTGGCTGTATAGTTCGGGTAGCCTTTAATGCATTTACCAAATGTCCGCGGGCTTTAGTATCAAGATTCCCCCACAATTGTTTGGGCGCACGAATAAGAGCATGGGCAAGGAATGCGGCATCAACCAATGGCTGACCATGCTCTGTGAAATTCATGTAATCCGCCGATGTTGGTGTGACTGCATTTTTTATTGAGGCAACGGACAGATCAATAAATTTTTTCCTGAGTTTTCCTTCCGGCGTATCATCGACTCCAAGTTCAAGCCATGGTGCAATTCCTGCCAATGATCTGCCTAATGCTTCCAGGTAAGTTACTCTCCTACGGTCTTCCTGCAATCCTTCTTTTGCTTCCACCGGCATCAGGGCTTTCAATTTATTTTCACTCAATGCCTGCAAAACAGGAAGCGTAATTTTTGTAAGCATGTTTACCCAATATTCACGCTCGCTATCAAAATTTTGAATAACAGATTTTGCAGCGGTTCCATTGACTTGCAACAAGCCTGCCGTGCTTAATGCAGAAGCAGCTTTTAGAAAATTTCGCCTGATCATGTTCCTATAAATATTATCATCATTAAAACAGCGCGGCAAAAGCAGCGCGTTTATTTATTTTCCGAACCTTAACCAATCGAGGTAGAAAATATTCTGATTCGGTTCTGTCTCTTTTTTAAATACAAAATACAGGTCATGTTTACCCCCGGGATCCCGGATGTCCGTAATTATTTGCCTGAACTTATTCCAGTCACCGGTAGGCTCATAGTTAAGCGCACTGATCATAGCGCCCTTAAGTGAATCAACATGTACTTCAAGCGTAGCTCCAATTTCACGTGATGAATAGTTATAGGTAATCTCGCGGATGCCTTTGAGATCTATTGCCTTCAGTACGAACCAGGATTTGTTTTCAACCCTGCCAAGTCCATCTTTGTTGCGTTCCATACGATTAATAATGTCTGCATCTTCGGCTTCAATTGTTGGCGACCTTAACACCATTTGCTGCGTGCCGGTCAGCGGCACCACGCCGTTTCCAAGATCTGTATAGGAAGCAGATAATACGTAAGTGCCTGCCTCTTTGCCTTCGGGCAGTTTGATGGCTACATTTCCTCTTGCAGGCAGGCTGTCCTGTGTTTTTTGGTGCCTGAGAGAAAGAATATATTTCACGATTGTAGTTGCCTGGTCTTTACTGAGCTGCGGATGCGCAGTCATGTAGTGCGTATTGCCCCAGACACCAGCGCCACCAATGATGATCTTATTGGCAATTCTTTCTGTTTGACCGGGCTTGCCTCCGAAGCGTAGCGCAACCTCTCTGAAAGAAGGCCCCAGCACAGCATTGTCCACCTGGTGGCAGGCTTTACAATCATTTATTTGGATTAATGATTGTCCGGGTGTGATCCATACATCTTTGCCATTTACTGTTTTCCAAACACCTGCATCTTTTGGTACGTATTCCAGCTTAACATTTATTTTCTTCGAATCAATGGTTGCATCTTCTTTATCTTTTACATCAACAGCATAATCCAATGAAGCCGCGTCAAAGTAAAACGAGCTGTTGCCTGGAGTATTGATGGTTACCTGAGGCAAGGTATTGCCTGCCTTAATTTCCATGGTGTCCAATGAACTTAACCCGGACGGATCAGTGACTTTCAGGGTTACTTTATAAACACCTTTCTGAAAAGTATAAACAGGATTTGCATCTGTTGAACCCACTTTATTTCCTTGAAATGTCCATTCATATTTCAACTGATCATCTTCATCGTTATCAAAACTCCTGTTGCTGTTAAAGCTCACTTTTAACGGAGCCAGGCCGATTGTGTCATTGGCATTAATCTTTGCAACGGGGGCCCTGTTGCCGCCGTTATAATCTATTCTTATTAATCTTGCATCATCATTATCTGCGCCATAGACAGTTCCATATTCCAGCAGGTACATAACACCGGTAGGTGTTATCTCCATATCTATTGGCCTCCTGAAATCACCTGTCAAAGGCATGAATGCTTCCATGCGTGTATAGTTTTCATTTTCATCAAAACGTAAAGCGAAAACCCAGTTGCGCATCCAGTCAAAAACAAATAACGAGTTATCATAGTAGTCTGGAATGCTGGTCTTTTTTGCAAGGCTCTTATTATAATGATAAAAATAACCCGACATGGCAGCCCTTCCACCATCGCCCAAATCCGGGAACTCTTTTGAAAGGCCGTATGGATACCATATCATGGCTTTAATTGGTATTGGAAGGTTTTTTAAACCGGTATTATTTACTGAATTATTGATTGGTGCATTCACATCAAAAAGATTACCTACCTGCTTAGTCGCGAAGTCAGAATCATGATAAGGTTTATTGTCTCCTACGAAAAGAGGCCAGCCATAATAACCCGGTTTTTTTGCCTGGTTAAATTCGTCATAGCCTCTTGGTCCATGGCGTGAATCTTCGCCCGCATCAGGACCAACCTCTCCCCAATATACAGTGGATGTTGCCTGGTTAATTGATATGCGATATGGATTTCTGCAACCCATTACATATATCTCAGGGCGTGTTTTGGCGTTGCCTTTTGTAAAAAGATTGCCATCGGGAATTGTATAGCTGCCATCAGCTTCTGGATGAATGCGTAATATTTTTCCCCTGAGGTCATTAGTATTTGAAGCAGATCGTTCCGCATCGAATGTTTTTCTTCCCGGCCTTTGATCAAGCGGTGCATAACCATCAGATTCGAAAGGCACTGTGTTATCACCTGTTGAAATAAAAAGATTGTTGTTTTTATCCCATGCGAGTGAGCCGCCCGTGTGGGCACTTACTTCACCATCTATGGGTACCTCGATGATCACTTTTTCGGAAGTAAGATCGAGTGAGTCGTTACCGATCATTTTAAATCTTGAAATATTCTGATGATACCTTTTATCATTTGGTGTATAAAAAAAGTAAATGTATTTGTTAGTTGCAAAGTCAGGATCAATCGTCACGCCCAGTAAGCCGTTCCCCGAGACTTCTTTGGTATCTAATAATACGGGAAACCTGTATACCAGTTTAGTAGCATTTGCCGCGGGATCATAAGCATAAAAATTACCAGAGCGTTCAACGATATAAACAGTGCCAACGGGCGACACCGCGAATTCCATAGGTTCGTTCAAATCATTGGTAAGTACCACTTTCGTAAACCTGTTTTCTTCCGGAGCTTTTACTGCATAGGCTTTTGAATAATCAAGCTTAAAACTATCGGCACCCATGGCATATTCAATACCACCAGTGAGGTGCTCCAAAAATAAAGGTTCACTAAAACTCTCAGTAGTGTGGCCGCCCCCTGTATAGAACGATCTTCCTCCATCTACTTCATGATACCATGCTATCGGGTGATTATTGCCATTTTCGCCACCTTCATAACTGTCTTCATCCAGCTTTGCAATTACATTCAGGTCGGCGCTGATATTTTTGTAATTATACCATTCATCCGTACGCTCCCATTTTTCAGGAATGCCTTTCATTGCAATATTTGATGTGTCAGTAACGATAACGGTAGCTTCTCTTACATTAGGATTACCTGGATGGCTTTTAAACCAGGCACCAACCAGTTTATTGTACCATGCCCAGTTATATTCTGCATCGGCCGCTGCATGAATGCCCATAAAACCCCCGCCCGCTTCTATATAGCGTTGTAAAGCGACCTGCTGATCTGAGTTAAGAATATTGCCTGTTGTACTTAAAAAAATTACAGCCCGGTATTGTTTGAGATCATCATCATTAAACCTGCCGGCATCGGTAGTGGTATCTATACTGAATTTTTTTTCTTTACCTATTTTTTCAATCGCTGCAATGCCTGCAGGAATAGACTCATGATGATATCCTTTTGTCTTTGTAAACAGCAGTACCTTACGTGTGTCAGAATCATTTTTGCATCCTGTAAAAAATAATATAGCGGAGAGCAGGCAAATACTACAAGCAATCTTTCTCATTGAGCTTTTAAATAAGGGTTGAAATAATAATATGAAAGGTATTATAAAATGTTTGATTGACACTTGAGGATGTGAAACGAAAATTTTCTTTTTACTTGGACTGCCCCGGATAACTAAATCTTATCTCAATAATGCCTCTAAGCGATGTTGAAGTGAATCGTAAACCGGGCGGGTTTCGGATAAAGGTTTGCCCTGGTTCATGCCCGGGCGCTTATGGCCGGCAGCGGTCAGCCATGCATCTTTCATTAGGGATTGCCGCTCGCTTACAAGGTCATATATTTCCTTTGGATGCGGAGAAGTATTAATAGAGGATAGTACATCTGCAGCATCTTTCACGGGCTGGCCGAGGTATAATAAAACAGCTTTTGCCATCAGCCAATGACCGAGGTCGCCGGGATGTACGCCGTCATTCGCAAGCTTAAAAGAAGGATTGGTTGTTCTTTGTTCGTCAAGGTAGCTGGTCATTGGAAAATGTATATCAGCTACTTTCCAGTTCAGCGAATCTCTTTGCGCGAGCAGCCATTGCGAATATTTGTCCAGTACTATATTATAACCTTTGGTGCCCAGTTTGGGATCGTCATGGACCGGCGGTGTTAGGAACACGATCTGTTGTGCATCCGTCTTCTCCAATTCATCATGCAACCAATGCATGCCATCGCGATAAGCCTTAAAGCGGTCCTCATTGAAGGGCATATAAATACCATCGTTCATTCCATAGCATGCAAATACCACATCAGGTTTTGTAACGGCAAGTACTCTTGCCAGTCTTTCGTGCAGGTCAGGGCGGGGAAATTTTCCATCGGCATGGTTGGGCTCACTAAGCCCTGAAACAGTTTCGCTCGGCAACCCTATATTGATAAACTCTACCTGCTCTTTAGGATAATGAATAATAAAATATGTTTCGATATCATTTATATAAGTACCGGCATATGAAATGCTGTTGCCCAGGAATAAAACCCGCTTGGTATTTTTTGTAAAAGAAAATTTTGATGCTTGTTGCGCCGGGGATGACTGCAAAAAAAGAATACTGCATATGGCAAGCAAATAACATTTTCTAGTAAGTACAAAGTACATAAGAAGTCTGTTGTGATTTTTGATGTGTGCCAATATAATATTCTTTTTAGTAACTATTCGTTTAGGGTCTAAGAGTGAAATGATTTGTTCCAAAAGTATTATCATTTAGAAGATTTTGGGCATACTAAAGTTCATTTCCTTGCTTCGCATACCCACGCATTCAATTCGCTTTTTGAAGGATTGTCACCATATAGCCTCGAAATTTCTTTTTCAGCAATCTCCACAATTTTGGTCGGCGCAGCAGCATCAATAGCTGATATTTCCATAAATGCAGGCGTTCCTAAAACGAGTCCTTTCGCGCCGTCAGCAGCGGACGGAGTAACACCTTCTTTCGTTACAAGATCGATCGATATGTTATAAAAGCCAGCTTCGTCCAGGAGGCGTTTTAATTCATCTTTGTCATGCATTGAAAAAGGAACCTTATAAAAATCAAGCTGGTTACCGGGCGTAAAAAAAGAAGCAACCACATTTTTAATTGTATTTGAAAGCGGGTTATTTTCAATGCGGTCCCATGTGTTAAAAAGAAACATTCCTCCTTTTTTCAATACACGAAATGCCTCCCCGAAGGCTTTTGATTTATCAGGAACAAACATGAAACCAAACTGGCAAACAATACAATCAACACTTTCATCATCGAACGGCAGGGCCTGCGCATCCGCTATGCGGAATTCAATGTTGTCACCCCTGAGAACTTCTTTGGCAACTTCAAGCATGCCGGGGTTAAGATCGGTAGCGATCAGCTCCGCTGAAGTGGGAATCGCTTTACGTATATGTTTTGTAACTCTTCCTGTGCCACATGCAATTTCCAATACCTTATGAAAATTATTTTCTTTTAAACGCATAGCAATATCCGTGGCATACGGCTCAAAAAACAGCGGGCCCATATACTGGTCGTATAACGCAGGTACCGTTCCTGAAAATGTGGCAAATTCTTTTTTCATGATTTTTATTTGGAAACAAAAATAGTGGTAGGGAGTGGATTAAAATAGCCCAGCTTGTAAGCCGAGTCAACAAGGCTGCTTTAACTAAAACTAAATGGGATGTATATCAGAAAGGCATTTACAAAAATCAGGAACCTGATTTTAGATATCATTCATAGGTTAAAGATATTCAAATAACGAAATTGATTCGTGAGACACGAACCACGGCGTGAGATTTCGACGATAATTAAAGGATACTACCTATACGGCAGCCATGCAAAATATTATTCACGTCCTTACATTGCCAATACACAGATAATTTTGTCACCCAAAGCTTCGGGAACAACAATGGTGCTGGCTGAAGCCGGTATTAGATTTGGGATTTTTAATGGGCACAAAAATAAGCCACACCGGAATGGTTTTGTACGATAGTTTCTTGTGCTTTCCAGGAATTTTAAGAATGAGATATTAAAGATTGGTAGTTTTACAGCACAAGAAGCTCGGCTTCAACCCCTCTTATCGTCGTAGATTTGGAAGCTATGAATAAAAATTTTACTTTTCTTTTTTTGATATTTATTATTACTGCATGCAATTCCCAACAGGAAAATGTCGATAGAGATTTGAGTATTTATAATCCACCTCAGACTTCAGAAATAAGGAAAGATTCAAATGATATTGAATCAAGAATATTAGCTCTGAAAAAATATTCCCATCTAATTCTGGGCATAAATGAAGATGATAGCCTAATTGGAAATGGTACTGGTTTTTTTATACGCGATCATAACACGTTATTTTTCATTACATGCAAACATGTGGCCTTTCACAAAGGAGTAGTTAAATTGGAAATTTTATTAAATGATATGTTTCTAGATGTATATATGAAAGACTTCCCCAAAGATTCTTTCAATGTTAAAACTATGTTCGATAGTGATGTTGCCGTTCTACCATTGAACGATGCAAGCGATTATTCAGGGGAAGTTTCAGAAATGCTTGATCCTAATTATTTCGATAAACCGCCAATTGAATATGTTTTCTTTGGATATAGATGGAACCCACAATCTCACTCGTATAAGGACGAGTATATACCTCAGTTATTCCGGTCTCCTCACATTGATCAGGATAGTTTTTACACTACAACTTTCAATAAGACTGTGCAGGAGACAAAACAGTTTTTTAAAGATGTTCACTTCCTCGTGCCGGTTTCGATTAA
>JBKJRY010000207.1:0-13312 GCA_046593045.1 Chitinophagaceae bacterium
GGAAATTGGCAATACTAACAGTCGTTACAGGTTCAGAATTGGCGTTAGGAAGTTTTTAAATGATTGGAACAGCTATGGTCCTGCACACCATTGTGCTGTAGGAATAGGGCATCTTGCATCTAAATTAGAAAAGCTTGCATTGCTGTTGGGGATAAAGATTATTAAAGTTTGTTGAGTAATATTTTTATGATGATAAACATTTTGAGGATGTGTTTTCATTAAAATATTCCAAGGCATAAAATTAAAATAAGCACTTAAATGCAGGGTCGCCCTGGTTTAAACTTTAATTAAGTGATGGAAATTTTTACAATCAGGTCAATGCAGGATAATAATAAAATTTGTGGGATGTATTTTCGTGACATTGGCGCTACGATTTTTATTTTTTAAAAGTTTATATGAGAAAGTTGCTTGGTATAGTTATCCTACAAATTATTGTAGCTGTTGGTCATTCCCAAATTAAGGTGGACCAGTTATTATGTGAAAACCGCGACAATCCTATAGGATTAGACAACCATTCACCTCACTTTACATGGAAGTTAAGTTCTAATCGACGAAATGCAATGCAGGCAGCTTATGAAATTCGTGTGAGCAATGCCAGCAAGGACTTGAAATGGAGCAGTGGTAAAATTCAATCTGCCCGGTCCGTTCATGTAAGTTATGGAGGCGCTCCGCTTGAATCCGATAGCAAATATTTTTGGCAGGTGAGAGTATGGGACAATAATAATAAAGCTTCATCATGGAGCACTCCTGCTTTTTTTCAAACAGCTTTCCTGAACAAAAATGATTGGAAAGCAAAGTGGATTGAGCCAGGTTATGCTGAAGATTCAGTACTTCGTCCAAGCCCTCTCTTTAGAAAACAATTTTTTTCAAATAAAAAAATTGTATCGGCAACAGCCTACATTACTGCCCATGGATTGTATGAAGCTTACATCAACGGGCATCGTGTAGGTGATGCATACTTAACGCCCGGCTGGACCAGTTACAACAAACGTTTACAATACCAGGTGTATGATGTGACTAACCTGTTGCAAAAAGGTAAGAATACAATTGGGGTTACATTGGGCAGCGGGTGGTATCGCGGAAGTCTTGCCTGGGAGGACAATAAAGATATTTATGGAAAAGATATTGCCTTACTGTGCCAGGTAAACGTAGTTTATTCTGATGGTTCAAAAGAAATAATTACTTCCGATGACACATGGAAATCTACGACTGGTGCAATACGTTACTCGGAAATTTATAATGGTGAAACAATTGATGCGCGAATGGATAAGAAAGGTTGGTTATTGCCTGGTTATAATGATGCTGATTGGTCTGCCGTAAAGATTGCTGACTTTTCTAATGATAATTTAATTGCTACCTACAATGAGCCGATGAGAAAACATGAGACCATTCAGCCTGTGAAATTTATTACTACACCCGCAGGCGAAAAAGTTATTGACTTTGGACAGAACCTGGTAGGGTGGATAGTTCTCAAAGTAAAAGGCAGTGTAGGCGATTCTGTCACCCTATCGCATGCAGAAGTGCTGGATAAAGAAGGAAATTTTTACACCGAGAATCTCCGAGCAGCTAAAGCGCAGGATCACTTTATTTTGAAGGGTGGGGCAGTAGAAACATTTGAGCCGCATTTCACATGGCACGGTTTCCGGTATGCAAAAGTTGAGGGCTATCCGGGAGATTTCAAGCCTGAAAATTTTGAAGCAGTTGTTTTGTATTCGGATATGAAGCCAACAGGAACTTTCTCTACATCGAATGCCCTGATAAATCAATTACAGCATAATATCGTATGGGGGCAGAAAGGTAATTTCCTGGACGTACCTACTGATTGCCCGCAACGTGATGAACGCCTTGGCTGGACGGGTGATGCACAGGCTTTCTCACGAACAGCATCATTTAATATGGACGTTAATAATTTCTTTTCCAAATGGATGAAAGATGTAGCAGCCGATCAGTTTTCGAGCGGCGCAGTTCCACATGTAATACCAAATGTATTAGGGCCAGTTGCAGGCGGTTCAGCGGGATGGTCGGATGCGGCCACGATCATCCCCTGGAATATGTACCTCGCTTACGGAGATACAGCAATTCTTGACCAGCAATATCCGAGTATGAAAGAATGGGTTGAATATATGCATGCCCAAAGTAAGAATGATCTTTGGAATACAGGATTTCATTTTGGTGACTGGTTATTCTATCGACCTGCTGATGATAATGACGGACGTGCGGCGGTTACAGATAAGTATTTAATTGCGCAATGTTTTTATGCGCACTCAACACAGCTTTTAGTAAAGGCTGCTGAAGTATTGGGCAAAACAGAAGATGTAAGCAATTATACTTCTTTATTACAAAAAATTAAAGATGCGTTCGTAAAAGAATACATGACACCAAGCGGGCGCCTTGTATCCGGCACACAGACAGCTTATGTGCTGGCATTGAATTTTGATATGCTGCCTGAATCACTAAGAACACAGGCAGCGGACCGGCTCGCCGAAAATGTAAAAAGCTATGACAATCATTTAACCACCGGTTTTCTCGGCACACCTTATCTCTGTCATGTGCTTACACGCTTCGGTCATGATAGCGTTGCTTATAAATTATTATTACAGGATACATATCCTTCATGGCTTTATCCCGTGAAGATGGGCGCAACAACTATATGGGAAAGATGGGATGGGCAAAAGCCAGACAGCACCTTTGAAACTCCAAGCATGAATTCTTTTAACCATTATGCTTACGGCGCCATTGGCGATTGGATGTATCGTGAAATGGTAGGCCTCGATACGTACGAAGATGGTGTGGGGTACAAGCATATAAAAATACAACCACATATTGGTGGAGACTTCACATTTGCTTCAGCAAGCCTGGAAACGTATTATGGTAAAGTAAGCAATAGCTGGAAGCTGGAGAACGACGGTGTATCGATGGATGTTGAAATTCCTGTAAATACCACGGCAACTGTTTATCTTCCTGCAGGAAATGTATCTGATATAAAGGAGGGTGGTAAAGTTTTATCACAGGTGAGTGACGTAAAGGTAAAAGAGCCAGAAGATAATTATACCAAAGTGGAACTGGGTTCAGGGCAATACCACTTTACATTTCCGAATAAGATAAAGTAGAGAATAATAACAATTGGAAATACTATTGAATCAACAACCATTTCATCTCCTGCAATTAAAATTTAATACATGCAAATTATAATTGGAATCATTTTTCATTTTATTGGCGGGGCCGCGTCCGGAAGTTTTTATGTTCCTTACAAAAAAGTAAAGGGCTGGAACTGGGAAAGTTTTTGGATAATTGGCGGCCTTTTCTCATGGTTGATTGTACCGCCTATTGCAGCCTGGATCACCGTACCAAATTTTACTGAGATCATTTCTCAGTCTTCAGCTTCTACTTTTGGATGGACTTTTTTTTGGGGAATTCTTTGGGGTATTGGCGGCTTAATGTATGGCCTTGGTATGCGTTACCTGGGGATGTCATTGGGTAATTCGGTGCTGTTGGGTTTTACTTCTGCATTCGGCGCATTGGCCCCATCTATTTATTATAATTTTAATCCTCAACCAGGCAAAACAACATTTAATGAGCTGCTCACCACCACCTGGGGCCAAATCGTTCTTGTGGGTGTTGTGCTTTGCCTGATCGGTATCTTTATCTGCGGCAAAGCAGGTGTTCTTAAAGAGCGGGAATTAACTGATGAAAAGAAAAAAGAAAGTGTAAAGGAATTCAATCTCGTAAAGGGGTTAATAGTATGTATTGTTGCGGGAATTCTAAGTGCCTGTTTTAATTATGGAATAGAAGCGGGTTCTAAAATGGCTGATGTTGCAGATAACATTTGGAAGGTAAACAACCCGGATTCCGGAGTAAATTTTTTATATCGTAACAATGTTATTTATGTAGTTTTATTGTGGGGAGGCCTTACAACAAATTTAATTTGGTGCCTCTTCTTAAATTTTCGTAATAAGAGTTTTGGCGATTATACGAATACGAAAGCTCCTTTGCTTCGGAATTATTTCTTTTGTGCGCTGGCAGGCACTCTATGGTTCCTTCAGTTTTTCTTTTATGGTATGGGAGAAAGTAAACTAGGAAACGGTGCAAGTTCGTGGATACTGCATATGTCATTTATAATATTAGTAGCCAATTTGTGGGGCTTTGCACTTAAAGAATGGAAGGGAGTAAGTAAGAAAACGCTCACGACAATCATATTTGGAATAATAACAATTATTGCTTCTGTTATAATTGTAGGGTATGGCAATTCAATTAAATAGTTCATTAACGGTAAAAGCATATTTATGTCACAGGAAAAAGTAAAATTCAAACATGTAAGTTATTTATGGGATAACGGGAAAGCAGCTGCAATGGAAGGTGATGAGGTGGCGCTGTTGGTCTACCGCTCTAATTTATTAGGAGCAGATTTGCGCCTGACCAATTACGGAGGTGGCAACACTTCTTGTAAAGCCATCGCAAAGGATCCGTTAACAGGCAAAGATGTAGAAGTAATGTGGGTAAAAGGAAGTGGTGGTGATTTAGGAACGATGAAAAGAAGTGGTCTCGCAGCATTATATGTTGACAGGCTTACATCGCTGAAAAATATTTATAAAGGATTAGAGCATGAAGATGAAATGGTCGAGCTCTTTAATCATTGCATTTATGATTTAGGTTCGAAAGCTCCTTCCATTGACACCGCTTTGCATGGCTTCCTCCCGTTCAAGCATATTGATCACCTGCATCCTGATGCGGCCATTGCTATTGCAGCTGCAAAAGACGGTAAACAAATCACACAGGATTTATTTGACGGTAGCATTGGCTGGGTAGAATGGCAAAGGCCCGGCTTTGACCTGGGCCTTAAACTTAAACAATGCCTGGATGATAACCCGGGTATACGTGGTATAATGCTGGGCTCGCATGGTTTATTTACATGGGGAGACACTGCCTATGAAAGTTATATAAACACGCTTGAGGTGATAGAAAAGTGTGCCGGTTATTTAGAGCAGAACTACAATAAAAAAGGTAAAGTTTTTGGCGGCCAAAAAATTAAAAGCCTTGCCAAAGAAGAAAGATTAAATAAGGCGGCTGATTTAGCGCCAGTGTTAAGAGGGTTTTGTTCCAGCGAAAGATTTATGATTGGACATTTTACTGATGATGACAGGGTGCTCGAATTTATTAATTCAAACGACCTGGAAAAATTAGGGCCTATGGGTACCAGTTGCCCGGATCATTTTTTGCGCACGAAGATCAGTCCGTTGGTATTAAACTTAGAACCGGCAGAAGATATAAGCGACCTGAAGTTGTTGAAAGAAAAATTAACGCCCCGATTTGAGGAGTATAGAAAAATGTACCAGGATTATTACGAAACCTGCAAGCATGTAAATAGCCCGGCGATAAGAGACAGCAATCCCGTCGTGATTCTTTACCCGGGAGTGGGGATGTTCACTTTTGCAAAAGATAAGCAAACAGCAAGAGTAGCAGCGGAATTTTATACAAACGCCATTAACGTGATGAAAGGTGCGGAAGCAATTTCTGAATATACTTCATTGCCAAGACAGGAAGCATTTAATATTGAATACTGGTTATTAGAAGAGGCAAAATTGCAACGCATGCCAAAACCTAAAACTTTGAGCGGCAGAGTTGTCCTTGTTACGGGAAGTGCTGGCGGAATAGGCAAAGCAGTAGCAAAAAAATTCGCCGAAGAAGGTGCTTGTGTAATTATCAATGACATTAATGATGAAAGATTATCAACCGCTACTCAAGGGTTTAAAACCCTTTTTGGCAACGACAATGTGGCATCTGTAAAACTTGATGTAACTAATAAGCAAACAATAAACGAAGCAATGAAAAGTTCAGCTCTTGCGTTTGGTGGCGTAGATATCATTGTAAATAATGCAGGCATTAGTATTTCAAAAACTATTGAAGACCATACTATAGAGGACTGGGATAAACTGTATGATATATTAGTAAAGGGTCAATTTTTAGTTTCACAGGCAGGCATAAACGTAATGCGTAAACAGGAATTTGGCGGAGATATTATTAATATTGTGTCAAAGAATTCGGTTGTAGCAGGCCCCAATAACGCGGGTTATGGTTCTGCCAAGGCAGCCCAGGCGCATCTTACAAGATTAATGGCAGCAGAATTAGGCGCCGATAAAATACGTGTGAATTCGGTGAACCCTGATGCTGTAATTTCTGATTCAAATATTTGGGCGAATGGGTGGGCAGAAGGTCGCGCCAAGGCGTACGGAATATCAGTGGAAGAACTTCCTGCCTTTTATGCGAAGAGAACATTGCTAAACGAAACTATATTGCCGGAAGATATTGCCAACGCCTGTTTTGCTTTTGTTGGCGATTTGCTTAATAAATCAACAGGCAATATTTTGAATGTAGATGGAGGTGTGGCTATGGCATTTGTCAGATAAATTATATTGTCTCATAACAATCAATCAAAACGTTAATGATTTTTTAGTCGGTTAACCTTTTGATTTTTTATCAACCTATAATGATTATGCAAAAAAGTACAGGCTCGCAAAATGTAGAGACAACTCACGCCCCGGTGGCGAAAAGGATAGCTTTCAGGATGCAATTGTATAAAGGCCTGGAGGAAGAGTATCTAAGACGACACAGTGCGATATGGCCCGACCTTAAGGTTTTATTGAAGTCTGCGGGCATAAGCGACTACTCCATTTTTTTTGATGAAACAACGAACAACTTGGTTGGTGTTATGACCGTAAAGGATACGACCCCGTTAGATGACTTGCCTGCACATCCTGTTATGAAAAAATGGTGGGCTTCTATGAAAGATATTATGGATACTAATGAAGATGATTCGCCGGTTTCCATACCATTAAAGGAAATTTTCTATTTGCCATAAAAAATTTAATTAGCAAATCAATTATCCAAATGATATTAAACAAAGAATTAATAGAGGAAAATAACAAACCGTATTTAGCCGATCATAAATTAAAGTATGAGTTTATTGCCCGCAGTATAAAGAACCCTGATGATGTCATAAAAAAATTGATCGACTTCCAGGTAGCGATTCCAAGTTGGGCTTTAGGAACTGGTGGCACCCGCTTCGGCAGGTTTTCAGGAGGGGGGGAACCCGGAAGTCTTGAAGAAAAAATTGCTGATATAGGATTACTGCATGCCCTCAACCGATCTGCGGGTGCAATTTCGTTGCACATTCCCTGGGATATACCATCTAATGCTGCTGATATAAAAAACCTCGCGGCACAACACGGGTTGAAGTTTGATGCGATGAATTCCAATACTTTCCAGGATCAAAAAGGACAGGAACTGAGTTATAAATTTGGCTCGATGCAGCATGTTGACAAAGCAGTTCGAAAACAAGCCATTGAACATAATATCGAAGTAATAAGACATGGCGTTGACCTGGGTTCTAAATCTCTTACTGTTTGGCTAAGTGATGGATCTTCTTTCCCCGGCCAACTGAATTTCAGAAAAGCCTTTCAAAATACTTTAGAAAGCTTACAAGAGGTTTACAGCGCGCTGCCTTCCGATTGGAAAATATTTGTTGAATACAAAGCCTTTGAACCTAATTTTTATTCCACCACCGTGGGCGATTGGGGACAATCATTACTATATACCTCCAAACTTGGCGATAAAGCTTACACATTAGTGGATCTTGGCCATCATTTACCTAATGCTAATATTGAGCAAATTGTTAGCCTTCTATTGATGGAAAGAAAACTTGGGGGCTTTCATTTCAACGACTCAAAATATGGCGATGATGACCTTACCGTCGGTAGTATTAAACCTTATCAATTGTTCCTGATTTTTAATGAACTGGTGGAAGGAATGGATGCCAGGAAAATGGATCATTCAACAGACCTGGGCTGGATGATTGATGCATCGCATAACGTAAAAGATCCGCTTGAAGATTTATTACAATCGGTGGAAGCCATTATGATTTCATATGCGCAGGCATTGATTGTTGACAGGAAAAAATTAGCAGCTGCACAAAATGATAATGATGTGGTGACCGCCCAGGAAATATTGCAGGATGCTTATCGCACTGACGTACGTGCGCTGGTTGCCGAAGCAAGGTTACGCGACGGCGGCGCATTAGACCCAATAAGATTATTCCGTGAGTTACAGATAAGGAAACAACTTATTAAAGAACGTGGAAGAAAAACAGTGGCTACCGGGTTATAAAATGATTAGTATGCAGCAGAAAGTAACATTGATATTTGATATTGGAAAAACAAATAAAAAGTATTTTTTGTTTGGTGAAGATTTGTGTGAAATTCAAAGCGAATATGTACAAATTCCCGAAATAAAAGATGATGATGGAGATACTGCCGATGATTTAACCGCAATCACAAAATGGATGCTTTCGGTTGTTAAAAAAATAAAAAAGAACCAGGAGTATGGAATTGAATTTATAAATTTTTCTGCTTATGGCGCTACGTTAGTTCACCTGAATCAAAATGGGCAACCCTGCACGCCACTTTATAATTACCTAAAGGAATTTCCGGAAAAACTAAAGTTGCTTTTTGTAGAAAAGCATGGGAGTCTTGAAAAATGGTGTATGCAAACGGCCTCACCTTTTTTAGGAATGCTCAATGCCGGCTTACAGCTTTTTTGGTTAAAGTATGATAAACCTGAATTATTTGGACAAGTACATAAGACGCTTTTTTTACCACAATACCTTAGCTATGTGTTAAATGGGGTTTTAACGAATGAATATACCGGTATCGGTTGCCATACTGGCATGTGGGATTTCAAAAAAAATGATTTTCATGAATGGATGTTTAAAGAAGATTTTACAAAACTTTTTTCTCCTATTATCCACAACAGTACCTTCTTTCCATTGAAGGAGGATAATAATTGCAAAACAGGTATTGGCATTCATGACAGCTCTGCTGCATTAATCCCATATATGAAAAAAATAGCAGGCCCATTTTTATTATTGTCAACCGGTACCTGGAGCATTTGTTTAAATCCATTCAATGACGAATCCCTTACAGCTACTGATCTTGCAAATGATTGCTTGTGCTACTTGCGACCTGATGGCAAGCAGGTAAAAGCCTCACGATATTTGTTGGGAAAGGAATTTTCAAAATGGGAACAGATGATCGCTAATGTATTTGAAAAAAGTGAAAATTATCATCACAAACTTAAGTTTGATTTAAGCCTTTATAATAAAGCAAGTAGCATCACATCGTCGGTGTTTACATCAGGAAGGAATGATCAGTCTATTTCCTTTACAAAACAAACTGAACCTAATTTGGAATCGTTCGATAATTACGAAGAAGCATATCACCAACTGGTATTTGAACTGGCTGTAATACAAAGAGAAAAAATTTATTTATCGTTGGGAAAAACAACGGTAAATGAAATATTTATTGATGGAGGATTTACAAAAAACGAAGTTTTTGTGAAAACACTGGAGCATCTCTTACCCCAGTTCACTTTTATTCCTTCTGATATTCCTCTCGGCTCCTCTCTCGGCGCAGCAATGATTGTTAGAGAAAAAGTTGTCAATAATATTTCACCTTGAAAATTTATTGCCATAAGCAGGTTAAAAAAAATTTAAAAAGCAAAAAATAATGAACTGGGATTTTAATACGAAGTATCCTTCAATAGATGATCTCAAAAAAAGAGCAAAGTCAAAAATACCGCGTTTCGCTTTTGAGTACTTAGAAGGAGGATGCAATGAAGATGTAAACCTTGATAAGAATATAAATGACTTACGGAAAATAGAATTGCTGCCCTATTATCTTGATAATTATACACCGCCTGATATGAGGACTGAATTATTCGGTCATATTTATGATGCACCCTTTGGGGTTGCCCCGATAGGTTTACAGGGGTTAATTTGGCCTAATGCCCCGGAAATACTAGCTAAAGCAGCCTTTAAGCACAATATTCCTTTTATATTAAGTACAGTTAGTACATCAAGTATCGAAAAGATAAGTGAGATCACTGAAGGAAAAGCCTGGTACCAACTGTATCATCCCGCAGAAAACAGTTTAAGAGATGATATAATCCAGAGATTAGACGCAGCAGGTTATCCCGTGTTGGTTTTATTAAGTGATGTGCCATCATTTGGATATCGGCCACGGGACATTCGAAACGGCTTAGCCATGCCGCCGAGGATGTCGATCAATAATATTTTACAAATCATGACCCGCCCGGAGTGGGCATTAAAAACTTTATATCATGGAACCCCAGGGTTTGCTACCTTAAAACCATATATGCCAAAAGGCTTAAACATGAACCAGCTAGGGCTGTTTATGAATAAAACTTTTTCAGGAAGACTTAATCGGGAAAAAATTGCACCCATTAGGGATAAATGGAAAGGTAAGATCGTATTAAAAGGTGTGGCAACAGAAGCAGATACAGAAATGGCTATCAAACTAGGATTGGATGGGATAATAGTTTCCAATCATGGAGGTAGACAGTTAGATGCCGGCCAATCCTCCATACAATCATTATTGCCTATCGTAAAAAACTTTAAAGACAAAATAAAGATAATGATGGATAGTGGTATTCGTTCCGGGCCGGATGTCGCGAGAACATTAGCTTGTGGAGCTGACTTTACTTTTATGGGCAGAAGTTTTATGTATGGTGTGGCAGCTTTAGGTGACGGAGGTGGCGACCATACGATTGCTATTTTAAAAACGCAACTGCAACAGGTGATGGAACAAGTCTGCTGCAAGCAAACAGGAGATTTCTATCAACATCTTTTAAGATGAAAAATAAATAATCCAAAAGAGCAAACGTGTCCTTGATCCTTTTTACCAACAAGCTTTATTGCTTTTTTGCATACAATCCTTCGATGCTTGAAGCCATTAAAATTTTGCCGATACGCCGATATAAAAACTCCTTCCATCTGACGGTATGATCCCAGGTCCCGGGTATTCATCCGTGCGCCTTGTGAAGTAAGATTTATTTGCAAGATTATTTATACCGGCCTTTAGCGAGTAACGATTGATGCGGTAGGTAGCACTTATGTCGAGTACTGTATAGCCCGGTATGTAGCCTGCCACGGGATCGGAACCTGCCCTTATATTGGTCGCATCACCGAAGGCATCACCAACATTATTTATTTGAAATGTTGCTGATAATTTTTTATCGGAATAAGACAATCCAGTCCTGTTTACATACCTGACGGCAGTTTCAACGCGGTTGCCTTTGAATTCACCGGAGGTATATTTTGCATCGATTAATGCAAGGGAATTAAAAATGTTCAGACCTTTATTTGAGGAACTGTTGAGAAACTTAAGAATATTGAACTCAATATAACTTTCCAAACCTTTATGTACACTATTTGCTACATTAGTCCGTAACGTATGTTCATTGGCACTACCCGGGTTAATTAATACTGTTCCTATCCTGTTATTATAGCTGAGGTAAAACAGGCCTATATCAAAATTCAAATAATTTTTAATGGTACCTCTGTATCCCAGGTCACTATTAAAACCACTGGCATCTTTTAGATTCGGATCTATCTTTGAAGTAACGCCAAAGGCCGTAATCTGTGAATAATCTATAGGACGATATGCCTGGCTGATGTTTGCGTATATATTTGTGTTTGTTGATGTTTTGAACTCGGTGCCTATACCAAACAGAGGAAAATACCTGTTCCTGCTTTCGTTGGTGATTACTTTCTCCGAATTGATTTCTTTATAACCATTGCCTGTGCTTTTAAGGTATTCAAAACGGAAACCGGGTGTAATGCTCAGCTGGTTACTTATTCTAAAAATATTTTCAATAAAAGGCGCCACATTCGTCGTGGTAAAATCAAGATCGTATCCGAAACTTCCGTTGATTGATAAATCAAAATCACTTTTTGTAGTTCCTTCGCCTCCGCCCAGCCTATTGAACCATGCATATGCAAACCTTACACCACCGGCAAGTGCATTGTCCATTTTACCCAAACTGTAGTTATGTAACAATCTCAACTCAGTGGTGGTGTTGTGCATATCCTCCTTTCCAACTTCCCGGTTAATGTATTCACCGGTTGACGGATCAATTTCATCCAACTCACCCGGCCCGCCATCTTCATTGCGCCATACCAGGGCACGATTGCTGAAAAGAAAGGAAGTTTTTACGCTCAATGTTGTTTTTGTGGATATATTATAATTAGCATAACCCGACAAAATATTCCATGGGGTTTTTAGCCAGTTCCTGCTTCGGAAAGATGCACGGGGATCAGCTTTAAACATACTGTCGGTGAAGCCTCCCGGCATTTTTACACGATTGCGGAGGAGCGAATACTCTATGCCTAAATTTAATTTAGGCGAGGCGGCATATTGTAATTTGCCAAATCCCGACAGCTGCGATTGGTTGCTGTTTGGCCTCCAGCCATCTAATCTCCTGTATTGAACAAAACTGTAATAGCTCCATTTTTTTATGGTCCCTGCGAACGAGTTGAAAGTATTAAATAGGCCGAAGCTTCCACCGGTCTGCGAAGTGTAAAATTCAAAGGGTTTATTTTTCGGAGCCTCTTTGATAACGTAGTTAACCATTCCTCCAAATTGGGAACCGAATTGTAACGATGCAGCTCCTCTTACCATTTCTATCCTGCTTACTCCTTCCATGGGCGGAATGTAATAGGATTCATTATAGCCAAATATATCAGCGCTTATATTATAGCCATTCTGCCTCGTATTCATCTCGATACTTTGAACAGGGTTTAGTCCACGGGTGGCAATACCATTGGCAGTAAAGCCCCCTGTTTCTGTTTCAACTATATTGAGGCCTGGAATTCTTCCAAGAATCTGTCTTGTATTATTTACAGCTTTGTTGGCATCTAAACTATCCACAAGAATTACTTCATTTTTTTTCCCGGCATATATAATACCATCCTTTAGCTCAGGCATATGGCCTGTTCCCCGCAATGTTTTTATACCCTGGATGTTTATTTCTTCCAGTGATATTATTTTAGCGCTATCCTGGTCTCGCTGTGCAATCAGGCCCAATGGCGACAGGCATAGGACGAGCAGTAAACTTTTTATCATGATCTATATTTCTTTGCCAACAAAAATCATTTTTAAAAGACTAACCCATTTATGTTATCGGGAAATTAGATTTTCGAAAAAGGGAATTTAAGCCTGATTCTATCAACCGGTGCGGAGATCTTTACTTTCGTATAAATAAAAAAATAATTGTACTTCCAGTTTTATGAACAGGCGTGCGTTTTATATCAGCTTATTTATACCTTATAATAGATGGTCAAAATATTTGTTTTGGGGGTATGTTTTTATTGGCTTAATGATTGTTTATGGTATTTATCCAACAGTCAAAAAGATAAAAGAAAAAACCAAGACTGTTTGATACAGGTGTTGTCTTTTACACG
>JBKJRY010000280.1:0-2798 GCA_046593045.1 Chitinophagaceae bacterium
ACGCCGTCGCCCAGTCCATCCAGTAACAGGCCTCCACACTCCACGGAGTAATGAATCAAACTCTGGTCCATTGTTGTATCGTTACTGTCGCAAATAATGATGACCGGGTTTTTAATGTTGTTATTCATCAGCTCAACAAACATCCTGCGTATGCTTTGCATGGCGTTTTTGTTGGTGCTGCTGAGGCAAATCACCGCAGTCTTATCATCCTTAAGTTTTGCAAATATTTTCTCTGATGATTGATCAGGATATTCATCAGAATAACAATCAACCATTACAAAATTCAGGTGCGTTGATTTTTCCAAATCATCATTCATATATTGATCAGCATCAAATATTGGAACATACTTATTCTTATCAGCAACACTTAACCACGGCTCATGATAAAGTATAACTTTTAATGTTCCGGGTAATTCAAAATGGAGTTGTTGATTACAAAAAATATAATCTGCCGCTGCATCACCAATATTCCATTTATCTGTTACTGCATCGTAACTATAGCCAATGCTTTGTAAATCTTCCGGAGTAATTTTTTCAAACTTGCTGAAATCGGCAATTACAACAGGAACATGTTTTTCACCAATATTAGAAACAGCAAAAGTTTCTCTTCTATTATACTCAAACGGAGAGTAAGGAAGCCTCACCCCAAACCCCTCTCCCGAAGAGAGGGGCTTTGAAGAGTCTTTCATTTCATTTGTTTCTGCAATCACATTAACTGCGGAGCCATATCTTTTTACAATATCATTGCAAACAGGAATCTCCAATTCAGGATCTTCGGTTAAACTCACTCTTATTGTATCTCCAATCCCATCTTCTAAAAGTGTTCCTATTCCTATTGCCGATTTTATCCTTCCATCTTCACCATCGCCAGCTTCGGTAACACCCAGGTGCAAAGGATAGGCTTCGCCAAATTCGTCCATCATATGATTAATGAGCAATCGGTAAGCCTGCACCATCACCTGCGGATTACTGCTCTTCATGCTCAACACTATATTGTGATAATCTTCGGCTCTTGCTATACGTAAAAATTCCATTGCACTTTCCACCATACCCATGGCTGTATCGCCATAGCGGCTCATGATCCTGTCGCTTAAACTACCATGATTGGTGCCAATACGCATGGCGGTTCCATATTCTTTACAAATTTTCACAAGCGGTGTAAACCGGTCTCTTATTCTTTCGATTTCTTCAGCATATTCCGCATCGGTATATTCTATCTGTTCAAATTTTTTCTTGTCAACATAATTTCCTGGGTTCACTCTCACCTTTTCTACAATCCTGGCAGCTATTTCCGCAGCATTAGGTGTAAAATGAATATCGGCAACAAGCGGCGTATCATATCCTCTTTTCCGCAACTCATTTTTTATATGTAGTAAATTTTCAGCTTCGTTTTTTGATGGTGCTGTGATACGAACCAGTTCAGCACCGGCTTCAATGCAACGAATTGATTGTTCCACTGTGGCAAGAGTATCCATCGTGTCAGTGGTCGTCATGGTTTGCACACGAATGGGGTGATTATTGCCTAACAGAAGATTGCCGACTTTAACTTCCCTTGTTTTAAGGCGCTTGTATGTTGTAAGAGATTCGCTGTAAAACTGCATGATGCAAAAATAACAATAAATAGCTGTGATTGTTTGCCGGAGTAATTAGTTTGATTGTTTCTTTTACCAGTCTTTCTCCGGCTTTGATGAAGTAGCCGTATTTACTTTTCTTAACCTGTCCTGTAGGTTTTTTTCCTGCTGCAATAATGCTTTCAGTTTTTCTTCTGCATCCTGTTTGGTTAGTTTTGAAGGCTGAGGCTTGGGTTGTTTATTCTGATCCTCTTCTTTTTGTTTCTCTTTATCCTTTTGCTTTTTATCTTCCTTTGGTTTCTTTTGCTCCTTATTTTCCTTTTTTTGCTGTTCCTGTTTTTGCTGCTGTAATGCTTTCTGCAGGTTCTGCCTGGCATCTTCATCCTGCTGATTAAGTTTTAGCGCCTTTTTATACGCTTCAATACATTCAGGCAGCTTATGATTATTCTGCAATACAACTCCCTTGTTATAAAAAGATTTTGATTTGTCTTCTTTGCTTTCAGCATTTTCTACAGCAATATCATAAGCCTGTACTGCTTCATCTGTTTTTTTATTTTTATACAGGGCATTGCCGAGGTTATATTGTGCGGTAGAGTTGGCCGGGCTTTTTTCTGTTGCCTGTTTATAATTGTTTATGGCATTTTCATATTCCTTTTTTTCATAGGCGTCGTTTCCTTTTTTTATTAATACTTTTTCATTTTGAGCGGCGGAAGCAAGTGGAAATAAGAAACAAGAAATAAGAAATAAGGAAGTTAAAGCAATCCCTTTTTGATTGACAGATAATTTTATGTTTTGAAGTTTTTTTCGTTCTGAAATAAATAATTCAATAACCAGTAAAAATAAAGCCAGCATTAAAAAATAAGGAAAGTAATTTTCATAATTTACCAGCGAATCTTCTACAACCGTTCTTTGATCCATACTGCTTAACTGGGCATCTAGTTTGTTTACCAGTTCATCTGTATTGCTAAATAACTGGTAACTGCCATTTCCTTTTTCGGCAATCTTCTGTAGTTCATCTTCATTCAATTTAGTGATTACAATATTGCCATCATTATCTGTTTTAGGCTGATTGGTGAGTTCATCCATAAAAGTTGATCCTTGAGGTGAACCAATACCCACAGTATTTATCACGATCCCTTCATCAGCCATTTGGGCGGCCATTTTTAAAGCCCCCTCATCATGGTCTTCGCCATCACTTATTAAAACAACTGCTTTATATTTTTTTTC
>JBKJRY010000395.1:0-5170 GCA_046593045.1 Chitinophagaceae bacterium
TTGTCTGCACATGCAACAACATTTCATCAGCAGGTTTGTGTTTGAAAACACTTCAACGCAATCCATTTCTGTCAATTGATACTTTACTTCCCGGTACAGTAAATTTTCCTTTGAACCGTGAAGTATATTTTTCTCCTGTGAATTCTGTATCTCTTTCCCGCTTCGCTTCCAAATCATCCAGGCGTTTCATGAAAATTAAATAAGTGATTTGTTCAATGGCAGTAAGCAGATTGGCAATGCCTCCTTCCCAGAAGTTTTGCCAAAGCTTGTCAATGAGAGATTTTAAAGCGGAATTGTTTTGTAACGTTATTTTTTCTTCTTTTTGGAGTTAGGCGATTTTAATTCCAATGCGGATTTTGCGTTGAGTGAGGTAACTACTTTTTTACCTGTTCTTGCTTCCAGTTCTTTACGGGCGACCCTGGCAACATGGCCGCCCTGTTTAGCAACTTTCTTACTGTCTTCAAAATTTTCAGGATCGGTGGCTGCGGAAATATCTTTAGTAGATGCCTCAGCCAGCATGTTTAAGATGAGTTCAGTATTCGTCATGTTATCCCGAAGATTTTCTTTCTTCAACCCTTTAAGGATTTTGTAGTCTTTCGTTGTTTTATCGCTCCATGCTTTGGTAATAATATCAGTAAGCGATGCAAACTGAACACCTTCTTTTAATCCCCGTTTCTTCCATTCGTCGGTAAGTTCTTTTCTTATTTCGATGCTTTTCAGTCGCTGGTTAATCCAGTTTTCTGAATAGCCTAAATTCAGGTATTGCTGCAAGGCCCGGTCAATGCTCAGTTCGGGGTCCTGCATTTCATCTAAGCGTTCAGAAGCCACCTGTGCCAGCCAAAGTTTAAACGGCTCAGCCTTTGGCGAAGGAATGGATTGAATGAGGCGGAAGAGTTGTTCGGTATCAGCTACATCTGTCATTCTTAATTTGCCATCGCTTGCTGGTAATTTCAACTGTCCGATTTTTTCGGACAGTTCACTTCCTTCTTTATTCAGTTTGGCTTTTAAATCGCTCCAATATTTTCTTGGCCTTTCATTGTTTGTCAAAACTTCTATTACATCAATAATGGAGAAATACCATTTCTCATTTTCCTCATCCCAAACTGTTCTTACTTTTTTCTCTTCAAATACTTTTATTGCGGTCTGCTGCTCCATATTAACAGGTATTTAAGCTGGCTACAATTTGTAGTCAACTGATTATTTAAAACCTCAAAGGGTTAAAAGCAAAAGGGAAGTTCACTACCTTTTGTCTTTTGAATATTATAGCAATATTGTTTTGCTTGTTCTCGTCCTAAAGCTGCATCCACTGAAGTTTTTTTTGCTTCAACAACTGCAAGCGGTTTGCCGTCCTTGCCTAATAAAATATAGTCGCTAAATTGGTGTCCTGCATAGGGTGTTGTTGGTTCTTCAACGACTGTCAAGTGGATGTCAAACTCTTCAATAACCTGAGTCCGGTCAGTAACATTCCATCCGGCTTGTTTAAGTCGGGTGTCGATAATCTCTTTACGCGTTAGTTTTTCGTTTTTCAAGTAAAATACCGATAAGGTTTTGTCCGGAGGATGAAGATACTTAAAATGAATAAGGCATAAACTTAATGACTTTCATACAGGTGAGTAAAGATTTGTCGCTAATGCTATGTACCAATGACGATAGTATTTCGTCAGTTGGGTAGTGGGTGGGCTTTGGTGACGAGTAAAGATTTATTGTTGATGTTTAGAACAATTGATGATAGATATTCGTCAGCCGGGGTGGGTGGGTTGTGCGCCTGGCGTTTTAGCTCTTTACAAGGTTAGCTTTGTGTCCGGTTTTTGTGTGCCTTGCAATGTGCTAAAAATTAGCATCGGGTCGGGTGACAAAGTCATGGGTGTTCGTATATGTATAGGATGTTTCTTTAGGATCACATACAACTCCATCGTTTACGAATCTACTCAAAAAACATTCGCAAATACTTCCATACCGGGATAATTGCCCGAGAAAATGGTGGCAAGACAATACCAACATGTTGCGGAGATCAGTAATTGAAATCTTCCGGCTCGCCAAGTAGCTTACGGCCAAGAAGTACGAGGTCATTATAAAAATCAGCATTTTTCCTGCTGCCTTCGCTTTCCGGAAATATAATGCCAAGATCGAGGTTCATTTTATATTGCTCATATGCTGCCGGCAGGCTCTCCGCAATTTTAACGCTGCGGTAGCGGGAAGCGGCAAGCCTTATGGCGTCTATCCAGCTTTCGTTTTCTTCCACAGGCACATATTCATCAGCATACATAAGTATATTGAGGTCTTCTCTCAGCATGTCTTCCCTTTCATTAAAAGCGGTCCAGTCGTCCCATACCTTCCGCATTTCCCTGTTCTCTCTATCTTCAAAAACTTGCATAAAAGTGTCGAGGTTCCCATCCTCAAACTCATTGAAAAATGCACGTTTGTCTTTGGCAAGTTTCGGGTCTTCCTTCTCCGCTTCTTGTTCAGCTTCCTGTATACTGCGTATTCTTTCTTTATCTCCTTCTAAAAAATAATAAATATCCTTTTCTTTTTTAAGGTCTGGCAGGGTAAGCTCAATACCATGTCCTGTATTGCTGAAATAATGGGTATACCATTCAGGCACGCTCCTGCCTGTTTCGCCAGGAGTATTATAAGCCATTCTTATTTCTTCAAAATCCTGCCACTGCTCTATAAACACAAAGGGCTCGTGATTTACCTCCGCTGACATAAGGTAACCGGTGTACAACCCGATATCATCCAGGGTTACAGGTTCCAGGAACCTTGCGTTCAATACATTGTCTTTCCAGTAAATAAAATCAAAAATCGTGCGTACTTCCGCCACCGGTTCATCTATAGCCAAAGACCTGTAGTTACATTGAAACAAAAAAAGCTTCGCCTGCTGAATTTCGTCCAGCCTTTTCATAGCCTCTGTTTCCCACATAATTTCCATGCGCTCCATCTCGGCTCTAAATCCATTTCCGCTGGCGGTCCAGATGGCTTTTTTTAAGGCATAATTTTTAATAAAGGAGTTTACTGAAGATTCTGAATATTTGCTGAAAAAACGCTTATAGTTTAGATGCGCTTTTATTTGTTCTATAAATTTTTGTACTAAATCTTCCTGGCTTAAAGGCTTGTTCTCCATATAAATTGATAGTTGCTGATTTTGAGGCTTTGGTATTGACCTTAACGCTCAAAACTTAAAGTTCGTACATAACAGGATATTTTTTTGCCACGCTGCAATATACCGGGAACCCTCACCGAGAGAAGGAGAAGCAGGGTTACCAACTTTCACCTTCAGCCATATTCAGAAACCAGCTATTCCCGTTAATTCCCGCGAACCTGTCCTATTCGGTTTTTCCTTTCCGTCGGTATTCCATTGGCACACGGATTATACGTTTATGTAAGGTTGCTTTATTTCAGTCACCAGCAGCACGCCGGTGCCACCAACGGGCATCGCCACACGAACAATTAAAATAAAAAATCATCACCATAAATTGAAAATTCTTTAACAAGGAATGATCTACATTTAGGTCATCAATCAACAACGAATTACTTCATCATTCAAAGTTTTTTAAAAAATCAATTTCCCCACGATGCTGAAAACATTTCTGGTTAGCCTGTTACTTTCCCCAATGCTTGTTTTCGCACAGGCCACCATCGATACCACCGGTAGCAATCTTTCCACGGAAGATGCCCAGGCAATTTTAGATCACCAGAATAAGGCAAGAGCCGACGTAGGTGTACTCCCGCTAACCTGGAGTATCGATGTTGCAGCTTTCGCCCAGGCATGGGCCGACTCTTTGGCCAACTTTAATGATTGCCATATTAAACACCATTCAAATAGCTTCGGCTATGGAGAAAACATTTTCGGCGGTAGTTCGGCTGATGTCTTTAAGGGAATTGATGCTTCGAAATCATGGTATAACGAAAAAGATAAATACACTTATTCAAAGCTGGGAGAAGGCAATTGGTTTGAAACCGCCCACTACACGCAAATGATCTGGAAGACAACAACAGAACTGGGCGTAGGTATTGCTAAGTGCCCATCCGGCGGTGTGGTTGTAGTGGCCAATTATAATCCGGCAGGAAATATATCAGGCGATTTTCCATATTAATTCTCAACAATAAAACATCGGAACTCCAGGATGCATCTTAATTCCTCGAATATCTTTCCTGGAAGGATTTAATAAAAGGACAAACCAATTAAAAAAACTGAGGCTCAAAAGTTGTTTTTATTAACTTCACAGCGGACCCGGTATCAATCGCTGAATTTATCCCGAACTGTTTTTTGCAGAAACCTTGTCAGCCAGTTTTTCATTATTTATTCCCCGTGGTATGAAAAAAATAATGGGTGAAATAATAAAGCAGGTATAAGATAAATATACATTTACAAATGCAAGTGGTATGGAAACCATGTACACGAACGCCCCTATAGTTGCCTTCGTTCTTTCTCTTAGAGATACATTGAATATTTTTCGCGTTAACGCCTTGTTTTCATCAGTATGTACCAATTTATGACGGATAGTATAGCTTCGCATTAGCACAAAAGATAAGGTGGTAAGTAACATTACCGTTCCATAAATAACCGGGGCAATAGGAATAAAAGGATTAGCTCCAACAATAGCCGTGGCAAAAGGAATAAGGCTTAGCACAAAAAGAAATAAGAAATTTTGCCATAATAAAACCACATCAGTTTTTTCGAGCAGGTTAAACATATGGTGATGATTTGTCCAGAATATGCCTATCATCATAAAGCTGAATGCATACGTAATAAAATAGGGCAGCAGGAACTTTAAATAATGGACCGTTTGAGCGGTAGTTGTAATATGCTTATCTAGAACGGGAAGTTTGAGAGCGAGAATCATTATGGTAATAATAATTGCGATAACACCGTCGCTGAATGATTCCAGCCTTATAGTATTGATTTTCATGACAAGTGGAAAACTTTAGATATGGAACGTAAATAGTAAAAAGTTATTTGAAATGATACATAACGATATCACTCCATCTGTGATCTAATTTTTTATATTAGGAGGCTTGGTCGTAAAGTTTTATAGAACGGTATTAGAGATTCAATACCTCATCTTTTATTTTTCGCAGGTACATTTAGGTGGGTAGAATGGTTTGATTACAACCGCACCGGGCGTTGATTCGGAGGGTTCGCGCTTTCGGTTTAAACATCCTCCCCGTC
>JBKJRY010000397.1:0-7207 GCA_046593045.1 Chitinophagaceae bacterium
TTATGAAGCATCCATGATAAATTTTAACACACAGGGGGATGAAAATGGAAGAAATGCGAATTTTGTGTCACACTAAAACACATTATTATGGAACAAGAACAAAAACCTCCCGTTATAGAATTTGAACAAGTAGTATTAAAAGGTTGTGGCATAGATGTACATGAAAAAAGCATTGTAGTCACAGTAGATGGCGAGGGCATCAAAAAAGAAACCGGAACCTTTGAAACCTTTACCAGTTCTTTGATTGAATGTCGCAGTTGGCTAAAGCAGCATAGCATTACCCATGCAGCTATGGAAAGCACAGGGGTATATTGGAAACCCGTATTTAATATTTTAGAAGAAGACCTTTCAATTATCTTAGTCAATGCCCGTCATTTAAAAAGTGTACCGGGCCGTAAGACGGATAAGATAGACAGCCAATGGATATGCAAATTATTATTAAGCGAATTATTAAAAGCCAGTTATGTGCCTGAGGAAAAAGTACGTCAGTTAAGAGACTTATATAAGCCGGTATAGCACTAAACTGACACAGCAATTGGCAGCCGAAAAAAATCGGGTACAAAAGATATTGGAAGACGCCAATATAAAATTAAGCAGCGTAGTAAGCGATACCAGTGGGGCAGTGGCTACTAAATTGATTGATGGATTAATAGCGGGTCGTAAAGATTTAGAAAAGCTAATAGAAGAAACCTATCACAAAAAACTCAAGGCGGGCAAAACAGATTTATTAAAAGCATTAACGGGCAGAGTAACCGAACACCACCGATTTATGTTACGGCAAATTAAAAGTCACATGGAGTTCTTAGAAAAAGAGATTGCAATCATAGACGGACAAATGGATGAATTATTAAAAGAAGATGAAAAGGCTCTTGAGCTGTTAAGTACAATACCGGGTGTAGATAAAAAAGCAGCTACAAAAATTATTGCCCAAACAGGTACAGATATGAATGTCTTTGCCAGTGAAAAACATTTAGCCAAATGGGTAGGTATATGCCCTGGCAATAATGAAAGCGGAGATAAAAAAAAAGTTCACGAACTACACATGGCAACAAATATTTAAAAGCGATTTTGGTACAATGTGCATGGGCAGCCACACGAACTAAAAATACCTGCCTGCGAGCCAAATACGAAAGTATGATTGGCAGAAAAGGAAAGAAAAAAGCGCTATTAATTGTAGGACATAAGATTCTGTGCGCTGCATATCATATACTTAAAAATGAGGTAGCCTATAAAAGTTTTGATGTAGAAAAATTTGAAGAAAGAAGAAAAGGCAAACGCATAGCCTATTTACAAAAAGAATTAAAAGAGTTAGGCGTAGCTGTCTAACCTTGTTAATAAAAGCCGTTTTTTTACTGGTGGTTTTACCCCGCTTATGAAACTGGCAGCATACAGTTAAAGCACACAGGGCTGTACTTAGAGTACGAGGATGAAATTTTACAATTCTTAACTGTAATTTATTTTAAACAAAACAAAATGAACTGAAATTCTTAACCATATAAATTATTTTCGGATGAAAAAATCTCTCTGTGTCTAACGCACTGCGGGTAAACGAACTGATGACATCATGTTCTAAATTAGGCGCATACTCAGTCCACATCTTTAGCATTTGCCGGCCGTGCTGATCTTTTTCCCGATCCCAATTTGTGGGATCACCGTTCAGGCGGTAAGGTAATTTCTCCCACATAAAAGCAGTGTGTTTACCTGCAGGCGCCTGGGACGTATCAAAGACGGTGGGGCAACTTCCCCACATCACCGTTGGCGGAATAATGCCCTTCTCATGATGCCGCACAATGTCAGGATATTGCCGTATATGTTCCAATCCTAAAATAACCATCAAAGCTTTATCGAGATTGGGATTGTTTGCTGTTGCTTTATACCTGGGCGGAGCATTCAAATTAAGGTTCAGAGCGAAAAGTGGGGCAATGAGATTATATTGAAAATTATTTGCTTTCTCCCTCCACGCTTTGGGAACAAAAACCTCATCCAGTAATTCAAGAAAGGTCTGCTGTGGATTTAGACCTCAAGTAACAAAATTACGGGCACGAAAAATTTCTCCCTTTGTTGTTTCTATTCCAACAGCTTTGTTGTTTTCAACTAAAATCCTTTTCGGCTCACTTTGGAGTTTAATTTCTCCGCCATTTTCAATAACAGCCGATACCAATGCACGCGCTAATGCGGCAGAGCCCCCTTTGCACATCTGTGCTTTACCCGAGCTGGCAAGTAATGCAGGAATGTGATGGCCAAACCCTTTGCACCGCAGGTCCACTTCTCTTAGCCCATTGAAGAAAAGCAGCCCAGCCTGGATAACAGGATGCTCAAATTCTTTCATAACAAATTCTATAGGAGAAAGGATACTGGTTTCGAGCAGCAACCGTCCTTCGGTACTTTTTTCAAGAAGTGCCCGGCGATGCTTTACAGGAATTGGGGGCGATTGACTTTCAGGAATTAGAATTTTCTCAACGATTGGTAAAAACTTTTCACGCCAGTTTATTAGTGCCTTTGCATCTTTCTTGCTAAATTTTGCAAACGAATCAACCGTTTTATCAAATCCCGTCCACCATTCCAGTGATTCATTATTGCGAAGGAGCAAGGCAACATTAAAATCAGGTTCAAGGTAAACAGCGCCGTGCCGTGCAAGTTCAAGATACTTGTACCATGGCATTTGGTTAAGAGAACGGTGGTAAAAAGAATGAGTATTATGAAAAAATCCCGGATGCTCCGGATCCCCGATCGTGGTGAGTGCACCACCGGCAGTATTGTTTCTTTCCAGGCATAGAACCTTTAGGCCAGCCTTGCACAGGTAAGCCTGCAGCACAAGACTATTGTGTCCACTACCTAAAATGATACCATCATATGTTTCTGAATGCTGATTTGACATGGGGCATTTATTCATGCTTACCGGCTAAAAGTTTCCTTTGACAATTTGAGTCAGCAATTTATCAAACGCTATAGCCTGCTTATTACCCGATGTTGACCAATCACTACCCTCTTTTGTTTTATTGAAAAAGACCTTTCGAAAGCTACTCTAAAACGGTAAGAATGTATGGTGTCATACAGAGGAGTATTGTCTCCATAAAATGGCAGCTAACGGTTTCGTGCTTTGCGTTCGGGCGGGTTTTGAAGCACAAAGTTTTAATTTATTACAGTGAATCTGAATGTCTTTTTTGGGAGACCGAACCAGGGGCGTGGGCCTATCTTCCATTGTTAACACCTGTAGTTCTCTTAGAAAATCATCATCCTCTTATATAAAAAGCTGCCCTTCTTTTATTTCCTTCTTCGCAATGGTCATTTCCTTCTTCGCAATGAGCATTTCCTTCTTCGCAATGGTCATTTCCTGGGAGGAGCGTGTAAAGTAGATTGTGTAAACAGTTTTAGAGTTTACACTCTCAGTTATAAATTAGTAGTGTTCTACGAGGGCTTATATTGAACATCCCAACAGTAGAGTAGAGCAATTGCCGCAACGACAATTGGAAAAAGCGAATTCAGGGACATTGATAATCAATAAGTCTATTTTTTTGAGGATAAAAAGGTAGTGCGTATATTTATGTGTTAGCGTCAATACCCATACTATGTTGGGCTGTGGGTTTATGGTATGGGCTGACAAGACAATTTAACTATGGTATCTATTGACGATAAGAAATTGAAATTAGAAATAATATCTTACCTAAAGAGACAACCAGAATATTATGGCGATATAAGTCACATTGTAAATAAATTTATAAAAGGTAACACGGACAGGAAAAATCTTGTAACAAAAAGACTACATCATTTAATACGGACAGACATATTAGTTATTAAAAATTTACCTAAAGACCCAGATCAATTGAAAGATTGGGATTGGGGAACTTATTTAGGACACAATCCACAAGCGGGGTATTTGGCAGAAGATTTAAAAGCGGCATTATCTCCTGCCTATCTTAAATTATCTTGGTGGGACAAGAATCCAACAAAAGACAGAGTAATTGTGGGTATTTTTTTCGCCTTAATCGTATCTGTTATTGCAGGACTATTTACATGCAATGGTGACAACCAAGCCAATAAAAAAACAGATACAATGAAGAATAAAACAATCCAAGATAAATCCGTCCAAAAACAGGAGAATGTGAATGCCACCATGAATGACACTTTGCACGACAAAAAGGACACTGTGAGGGATACATTGACAAGGAAGTAGAATTATTCAGACAAAGTACATGCTGCTAACATCGGTTTTGTTCAAGAAGGGCTGACGTGGTAACAATGAACATTTTTTTCTTTGTTCAGCTATAGTTCCAGCTTCCGAAACACTATTGAGCGATAGTAGTAACAATGAACTTTTGGTTATTAAATTGACTTTAGTTCGGGAAGAAGTAATTCTATTACCCCTTCCTGCACAAAGCCGTTAAACGTTGAACTAACATCGCCTATCCGGCGCTGAGTTTGAGATTCTGTAAATTGTGAGTTTATTATTTAACTCAAAAATTTACAGAATCATGGAAAAAAAATCATTAAGCCCGCAAGCCGTTGCGGCATTGGAAAAAACTAACCAATATTTATCTATTGGCCATTACAGCCCGCTCACTATCCGCAATTACCTGGCAGAACTTCGTTTCATCTTTGTGTATTATCCTGATGTAGATCCGATGGATTTTACAGAGATATGCTCATGGGTTATCTACTCTACCTGAGCAAAACACTTGGCTGCAGCCGGGTAAAATGTAAAATGGCTGCCCAAAGCATTTCCTTTTTTATGCGCCATGTGGCAAAGCGCCCTTATGCAATTCCTACTGTTATTTATCCCCGGCCTTCCACTACACTTCCTTCAGTAATGTCAACAGAAGAAATTATGAAGTTGATTGATGGCGTGCAAAACATTAAGCACCGCACTATTTTGATGTTGCTGTACAGTACCGGTATGCGGGTAAGTGAAATAGCTAATTGTAAAATAGTGGATATTGACTCAAAGAACATGCGCATCAAGGTAGTTCAGGGCAAAGGAGCTAAAGACCGCTATACTATTATGTCGCAGCAGGTATTGCTGGAATTGAGAGCTTACTATCTTATTTATAAACCCAAAGAGTATCTCTTCAATGGATTCCGCCCCGGCAAAAGATACAGTGTACGCTCCATACAACACCTGATGCAAAAGGCATTACTAAAAGTTGGCCTTGAAAGCAAGAACTATACGATACATACCATACGCCATAGTTTTGCCACCCACCTGCTGGATAACGGAACAGACCTTTATACGATTAAAGAACTGCTGGGCCACACCAATCTTTAAACTACCATGAGGTACATGCACATAACCTCCCGGCGCATAGACGAGATCATAAATCCCTATGATGCACTGTTGGTGGCAAAAGATAATAACATCATTAATAAAAATTTAAAATGATGTCCGTATGTTATCTTATACAGCGCCACGGGCCACCGTCCAGCAAGTGTTGCAAAAGCATTTGCCGTTATCTAACAAAAATGTTCATGTACAAAAAGTATTACAGCGTATAAAGAACTGCCGCACGGCTGCTTTAGGCTATCACGTTTACGGGTGTACGAACGAAGATTGCGGCCACATTAAATATCAATATCATAGCTGTAGGGATCGGCATTGCCCTAATTGCGGTGCCATAAAGAAGCAGGAATGGATAGAAGCACGAAGCCGCAAACTGCTTCCGGTAAAGTATTATCATGTCGTGTTTACATTACCCCATGAACTTAATAGTCTGATACTGGGCAACAGAAAACTTTTGTTTAAACTACTCTTTGATGCCGCTGCGCAAACCCTGCTCACTTTTTCAAAAGATGTAAGATATCTTGGAGCCACACCCGGCATCATTAGTGTGCTACAAACCTGGGGGCAGCAGTTAAGCTTTCATCCACATATACATTGTATTTTAAGCGGGGGTGGAATAACCAATGATAACCGTTGGAAAAAATGTGTAAATGATGACCGGCAATTTTTGTTTCCGGTAAAAGCCATGAGCATTGTTTACAGAGCAAAGTTTTTACAGGAATTGCAACAGATGAATAATGATGGAGAAGTGGAGTCGCAAAAAGACGGTACCAAAGAACTCATCAATCTTCTGTACACCAGACAATGGAATGTATATGCCAAAGCTCCCTTTGGCAGCCCGCAGGCGGTGATTGAATACCTGGGAAGGTATACGCACAAAGTAGCCATTAGCAATCACAGGATAAAAAGTATAAACGATGAAGCGGGTACAGTAAGCTTTGATTATAAAGATTACGCAGATGGAGGCAAACAAAAACAAATGACTCTTTCCATTGAGGAATTTATCCGTCGTTTTGAGCAGCACATATTGCCTGAGCGGTTTACTAAAATAAGAACCTACGGCTACCTGGCTAACAGGAACCGCCACCAGCGAATTAATGAAGTGCTCAGCAAAATGAAATTGCCTTTGCATAAAGAATTGGTGAAAATACCTATACTGGTTTGCATGTTGGAGCAATTTGGTATTGATATCCTGGAGTGTCCATGTTGTAAGAACAAATCGTTACAACTGCTAAAAATATTTTATCCATGGACAAAAGCCGGTGATGGATAAAAAGTTCCGAAGGCAGACATTTATTAATGCGATTCCCCGGGAACGTTATGCGGACGAAATAAAGAGGTATGCACTGTATTAAAAAAAAGACGGCTAAAACGCTTTAACGGAAATATAAAATCCTAATTTTAAAACATCGTGAAGTACGGAGCATCTGAAACACGGCAAAAAAATCAACGTAGCTTAAAACAATATTTATAAAAACAACAAAATTGAAAAAAGAAGGTTGATACTTTGTCCCCAATAGCAGACCTTACGGCGACATCAGTCAACTCAAAAGTATACCGCAAAGCCCCGCAAACTGTTTTTTAACGCGGGGCTTTATAAGGGGGCTTTTCGGATACTTTTCTAAGTGGTGGCGGCAAGCATTTCGGACACTTCAAAAATATTTATAAGGAACTTAAATTGACGATATGCATACAGTAATTTCAAAAGACGGGACAAAAATAGTTTACGAAATAAACGGGAACGGACCAGTAGTTATTTTAGTAGATGGCGCATTTTGTAGTAAAGATTTTGGACCAACGCCTAAGCTCGTTCCGGTATTAGCAAACAACTTCACAGTTATCAGTTACGACCGGAGGGCACGAGGTGACAGCAGCGATACGCAACCATATTCAGTGCAAAGGGAGATTGAAGATATTGAAGCATTAATAAAT
>JBKJRY010000069.1:0-3736 GCA_046593045.1 Chitinophagaceae bacterium
TTACTGGCTTCTTCACAAATTATTTATGGAAGCCTGGATAGCGTTGAAGTAGTAGATGCAGATGCAGACAAAGGCGCATTTATGTCGCCTGTATTATTGTTAAACGAAACACCTTGGGCAACACTTCCGGGTTACACAACAAATCCATCTCATGAAGTGGAAGCATTTGGCCCGGTTAGCACCATTATGCCATACAAAAATACGGAAGACGCTATCAGCCTGAGTAAACTGGGTAAAGGAAGTTTATGCTCAACCATTGTTACTGCCTGCTATAAAATTGCTCAGCAATATGTAATTGGTGCAGCAACACATCATGGCCGAATTTTAATATTGAATAATGAATGTGCCAAAGAAAGTACAGGCCATGGTTCGCCATTACCATTGTTGGTACATGGTGGCCCGGGCCGTGCCGGCGGCGGCGAGGAAATGGGCGGACTGCGTGGTGTAAAGCATTACCTGCAACGCACAGCCATTCAGGGTTCACCAACAACCATCACCGCCATCACGAATGTGTACCAACAATATGCTCAAGGCAAAGACCCTGGCAAACATCCGTTCACCAAATATTTTGAAGAGTTGGAAATTGGCGAACAGATCGTCACAGAAAAAAGAACCATCACATCTGAAGACATTGATAAGTTTGCCGACCTGAGTGGCGATCATTTTTACGCACACGTTAAAACAACCGATTTTGAAGGAACCATGTTTGAGCAGCAGGTGGCGCATGGCTATTTTATCATGAGCATTGCTGCAGGGTTGTTTGTTGACAGTTACGAAAAAAATCCGGTGCTGCTGAATTATGGTATAGATGAATTACGTTTTACAAAACCGGTTTACCCCGGCAGCGAAATACACATTCGTTTTACCTGTAAACAAAAATTGCGGAACGATAAACGTATTGTTGAAAAGCCGGAAGATTTTAAGCGGGGTGATGATATTGACAAGGGTATTGTAAAATGGCTGGTGGAGATGATTGACGAAACAGATGAAGTAACCGGCGTGGCAACGATATTGACGATGGTACAGAAAAAGAATCAATAATCTTTTAAAAATATTTTTATGAGTGAAGCATATGTAAAAAGCCATATTGAACATGGCATCAACACCATTGAATTTTTTCATCCGCAAAGCAACAGCCTGCCTGGTAGAATACTGGAAGAACTTGCCCGTGAAATTCATTTTGCCGGAACGCACGATGATACACGTGTGATCATTTTAAGAAGTGCCGGCGAAAAAACATTTTGCTCTGGTGCCAGTTTTGATGAGTTGGCAGCTATTGAAAATGAAGCTACAGGATTGAAATTTTTCAGCGGCTTTGCCAATGTTATTAATGCAATGCGTAAATGCCCCAGGTTTATTATTGGCCGCATTCAGGGGCGTTGTGTTGGTGGCGGTGTGGGAATTGCAGCTGCGGTTGATTATGCCATTGCAACCGATAAGGCCGAAGTAAAGTTGAGCGAACTGGCTGTTGGTATTGGTCCCTTTGTTGTTGGCCCTGCAGTAGAAAGAAAAATAGGAACAGGGGCTTTTAGCGCTTTAGCGATTGATGCAACAAGCTGGCGCAGTACCGACTGGGCAAAAAGAAAAGGATTGTTTGCCGAAGTGCATGAAAGTATTGAGAATATGGATGAAGCTGTTTATCGGCTGGCCAATACTTTGGCGCATTCAAACCCGGGGGCAATGAAGGAAATGAAAAAAACATTTTGGAAAGGCACAGAACATTGGGATGAATTATTAAAAGAAAGAGCGGCAATAAGTGGAAAATTAGTTTTAAGTGAGTTTACCAAAAAAGCCATTGAAAAATTTAAAAAAAAGTAATACAAATTCATACAACCCCCATTATTCTGTGTTGTATAATTTTACAATAATCTGACAGACTAAATTTGTTTTAATAGAATTCCGCTATATTTTTGCTGCAATGAAAAAAAGGCTCATCATACTCTTTACCTGTTTAACATTGTTTGCAGTGTTTGCAGATACGTATAAAAGCTTTTTTGTAATGGAAACCGAAGTTGTTGACAACAACTCAAAAAAAGAAAAGGAAAGCGAAGAAAAAAAATCAGTTGATGATACAGACAAACTTTTTTCTGGCTCATATACAGCAATTCCCTTTAATTCTAATCAGGCCAATCACTTAATAAAACATGCGCTCCTTTTACCTGAGCCTTATACTTCCCTGCCGGAACTTCCCCCGGATTTAATTTAATCTTTTCTTATCATTTACTTTATTTATTAGCAAGCTCAATTTTATTGTGCCGCTATTTCTTTATTAATTCTTAAACATAATTTTGTATGAACAAAAATATTTTTGCTCATGTCAGGCAAGATTTGCCGGCAAGTATTGTCGTTTTCTTTGTGGCTGTTCCCTTGTGTCTGGGTATTGCTTTGGCATCGGGAGCACCTTTATTTGCAGGCATTATAGCAGGCATAGTTGGCGGCATTGTAGTAGGCATTGCAAGCGGTTCTCCACTTGGGGTTAGCGGACCCGCCGCCGGGCTGGCAGTAATAGTTTTAACATCTATCGCTACGCTTGGTTCATGGCCTGCTTTCTTACTGGCAGTTGTTATTGCCGGCATCCTGCAACTTGTTATGGGTTTTGCCAAAGCAGGTTTTATAGCCTACTTCTTCCCCTCATCGGTTATTAAGGGTATGCTTACGGGTATTGGCCTTTTGGTTATTTTAAAGCAAATACCTCATGCAATTGGTTATGATAAAGATGCAGAAGGCGACGATTCATTTTTACAAATTGGGGGAGAAAATACTTTCTCTGCAATCACAAAGGCATTTGAGGTAATAACACCCGGAGCTTTAATTATTGCAGTAATTTCATTAGCAATTTTAATTTTTTGGGATAAAGTATTAACGAAGAAGCACAAAATATTTCAATTAATACAAGGCCCCATAGTGGTGGTTATTTTGGGCATTGCAATGAATTATATGTACCAAAACGGAATATTAAATTTCAGTTTGGCAGCCGATCAGGTGGTAAGGCTTCCGGTAGCACACAATTTATCAGAGTTCTTTACTCAATTTACGTTTCCCGATTTTTCGCAGATAACAAATTTTGAAGTTTGGAAAATCGCTATTGTGTTGGCAATTGTTGCCAGCCTTGAAACACTGCTTTGTGTAGAAGCAACAGATAAAATGGACCCTTATAAAAGAGTTACACCAACCAACAGGGAATTAAAAGCACAAGGCTTAGGTAATGTTGTGTCGGGTTTAATTGGTGGTTTGCCCATCACACAGGTTATTGTTCGCAGTTCTGCCAATATCAACTTTGGCGGTAAAACAAAAATGAGTGCCATACTGCATGGTGTGTTTTTATTAATCAGTGCCATTACTATTGCCGGGTTAATGAATATGATTCCGCTTGCAAGTTTAGCCGCTATACTATTGATGGTAGGCTACAAATTAGCCAAGCCTGCTTTATTTAAACAAATGTTCAAACAGGGTTGGGAGCAGTTTATCCCTTTTACAGCAAAGGTTGTAGGTATCCTCTTAACTGACTTGTTGAAAGGAATTACTATAGGCATATTGTTTGGCATTTTTTACACCCTGCGCCATAGTTACCGAAACTCATACCATTTAAAAGATGTAGTAACCACAGACGAAGGGCATCAAGTGCACCACCTTGTACTGGCGCAGGAAGTATCTTTTTTTAATAAGGCAAGTGTGCTGAACGCATTGGATGCCATTCCGGAAAATTCAAAAGTAATAATTGATTGCACCCACTCAA
>JBKJRY010000077.1:0-13008 GCA_046593045.1 Chitinophagaceae bacterium
TTGCTTAATTCTTTTTACATAAAACACCACTGTGAATAAATATAGCTCAAAAACAAAATCTTTTTAGTTATCCACATTCAAAAAACTAAATAATATTTAGATGCGTTTGCCCTGATATAGACACCATTTGGTTTTATTTTTTGAAAATTAATAACTGAGGATATAAGTATTCTGTGACCTCATAATAAAAAACTGGTCACAATGTTTTTATAGTTACCCGAAATATTATCATTTATGTTTAAACCCACTAAAAAATTAAAACAACTAACAGCCACTTCCGTTTTCACGGAAGGAGCTTATTAGTATGACCCGGTATTGAAAAAAAATATTTTTTATTCAGCCCCATCTTCAAGAGCTCTTTGTACAGCAAAGCTTCCCACCTTTTTCCCCGTTCTTAATCCCTCATCACAATCCAGCTTTGTATGAATACCTGAAATAAATCTTGACATAGCTGCCTCCTCTGACATCGTTTCATATTTCGCTGTATTAGCTGGTATAATATGGCTTAAAATAGTGGCAGCTGCTTCACTAAAAGTAGAATGTCCTGAGATATATGAAGGAAAATTGGGTATACCCGTAAGGGTTTTTATTTCCGGAATCATTTGCGTAGGCCTTGGATTGAAATAGAAAAATTTTGTATCCCAGCAAACAATGGCTGCATCCATTTCCGCCATATTTAATAATGCCATATTTCTTGCCCACCTTACCTCACTATAATTTTGTTTAATAAAATCTTCAGCGGCTATTGTATTCCAGTGGCCTGGCGGGGTAAATGTCCCAATGCCATCAGCCCAGAATTGTACAATCCGATTTTGCTCTCTCGTTGGGGTTTTGATTTCATTATATGCCGCTTCGTTTAAGGTTTTGAATTCATCACTTGATGTAGACGGAGGCGGCCCGGGCCGAATTGCTATTACACTAAGAGAATCTACAAGGAAACCTTTCACTTTCCCGAAGAATGGAAGCATCGGTGGACGATGAGGTGCTTCAAGACTATACCAGGGCAATTGGCCGATGGAAATAGTATTGGTTTCAAATTGCGTCCACTGTGCCTGGTTGCCCGCAGCAGCCCCTGCCCTGTCACCTCTTGCACGAGCAACGAATTTTTGCGCCACAGCTTTGCCCAATGCTTCACCAGCCTCAATATCACTTCTTACATTGGCTCCGGAAATAATCCTTGCCCGTTTGTGTTCTTCTGCTTTTTGCTGAATAAAATCCTGGTCGCCGGGGAACATGAGTTTCAATACCTCTACTGCGGCACCTTCCACTACAGCATCTTCAGAAGGATAAGACGGAAGATCAGATTTTGGGATAAGGGCATTTACAGTAGCGTCCACAGAGTAAGGTGCCGCACGATTATATAGTTTTTTATAATACCATGCAGCTACCAGGCCATCGTATTGCGCAGCGCTTACATACGCATAAGCTCTTGCTGCAAATGGTGGATTAGAAAATGGAAACTGCGGGTATGCCAACGGGTTATTGGCGCTTGGAAATGGATAGGTACCGTCATCATTTTGATAAGGTGCCAGGTTATGTTTCGCCACCAGCTGGCGTAATATTTCATTCCATCGAAGTACCGCACCTGCGCCCCAATATTTCACAATTTTCCTGTCTTCTGAGGATATATGATCCTGCCAGGATTTTACTTCATTTATTTGAGCAATGTAATCCGGTGTATTGGTACCGACTGGAGCAACAACCGGAAATTCGGTTGGATCGGTTAGCAAAATTGTTTTCCATTGGCCGGCATTGATATCAATATCCGTGGGAATAAGCCCGGGTATATTATCAGTGCGCCCTTCAATTTCTTTTTTGCAACCAACAGCTATTGTGATAATCGCTGTTACTAGTATGAAAAAAAACTTATACATTTTATATTTTTAATTGTAGAGAATTTACGAACCATGTTATAATCTGAGACGTCAACTGCTCCATTACTTACTGGCTATATTTGGTTTTGCTTTTAAGGTAAAAAGCGTAAAAAACGCCCGCGTTAAATGCCATGCTTTGACCTACATTTCGCCCGGCAATTGTATAGTTCCCCCCGGCCAATAAAGACAACTTATTGAAATTTTTAAAGGTGTATTTAATATTTATTCCTGTGGTGGTGGCATTCATTTTATTGCTGGGAAAAGGCATGTTATTCCTGGTAATATCAAAGCCGCCAAGTGTTGTCCATTGCGTGAGGAGTGCTTCAGCAATAAGATACCTGCCACGATATCCTGTTCGCAATTGGAATTGCGTTGCATTTGGCATATTCACTTCATTAGAAAGATGAGCACGGGTATCATAATACGAATCCTTGTCAATTTTTATATTACTGCGAAAGATATAAGTTGCCGAGGCGGTGACGATAATGCGGTGATGATTGTAATCAATCATTCCCCTGGTAATAATATTTGTGGAACTTAAGCCAATAGATAAAGGCAGGTAATCTGCAAGATAATCAGATAAAGGAGTAGAAATACCGCCAATAGCAAACAGTGATAATTTATCTTTTCCAAAAGAAAAAATTACCGGTTTCCATTTTACAAATAAAGAAACATCTTGTATGCCTTTAGAACCATGTAATGTTCCGGCTGAAGCTTTTGTCCAAATGTAAGGTGCGCCAACCATTACGTTAAGCTTGCCGGTAATACCGTAGTTGGCGCCGTACATTACTGATTGCGCAGACACCGTCCCGAGGTTGAGATTACTTCGTTTTAACGTTCCCTCCCAGTAATCATCCCACGAGGAATAATTATACATAAGGCCATTGCAAAATTGATTTTTGTTCATCATGATGGCATCGACATCCGTTTGAGCAAGTGCAGAGTTTAAAATAAAAAACAATAAAATAAACAATACCACCGCCCTTATTTTAGAAGGAATTTTCTTTTGCACGAGAGTAGTTTTGATAATTTTATTGGTTTAGAACCTTGCAGTGAAGCCAACATTGATTGTGTAATCTGCAAATGCTGCATCACCCTGCGCATATACGCCTGTAAGTTTTGTACGTATTTTATCCGGAACACTTTGGGTACGGCTGCGAGCTACGGCCACGGGAACATACGCATAAAGGTTCACCCTCTTTAAATTGTACGTAAAACCGGGTTCAGCAGAAATTATATAACCGGGCCTTCTGAAACCATTACTTCCGCCAATGAGATCATGAACGGGCAGGCATTCATCACGAACGCCTAAAGAAAGCGTTGCGTCATTAGCGGTTAAATTAAACCCCGCTCTTAGCATGTATTGATCAGGAACACTCATGGTACTGCTGCCATATTCAATGCTACTTTGTGAAGGAACGCCACCACGTGCAGTAGAGGTTCCGTTTTGTTCACGGGGGTTAAGTAAATAATACAAATTTCCGTATACACTTATATGTTTCGAAAAAGTATAGTAAGCATTCATCTCTGCACTAAAACCAGTACCGCCGTCCCCTAATTGAATAGACTGATCAACCGGTCCTAACAAAGTGGTGGAATCATTTTTATAGAAAAAATCCTGAAACTTGTAATCACCTGTTGGTAACTTAATGCCAAGTCCGAATTGAATATTCCCTCTCTGCATTTTTGCAGGATCCAGCATCCATCTATAGGCTGTAATACGAATATCGCCAATGCCAAATGAGTTTGTTGTATGCCTGGATTTCCCATCATGCTCATACAACGAAGAGCGGCTATTTGCAAGAATAGGAGCATCCACCCCTAATGACCACCACTTATTGAGGTTGCGAAATAAAGCTACATCGAGAGTATAGGAATGATTGATTACCTGTGTGCCACCCGCCACTCTTTGCTTTTGTTCTTTGGTTCCTACGAAATGCCTGAATGATTTAAAATAACGATTATTTACATTTAGTGTCCATTTGGAAAGTGTATCCATATGTTCTGCATGATCCATTGTGCATACCCCGCCTGTACTGCGTATAGCTACACATCCCTGTGCATTTGTTTTATTTACAAGTACATTAGTAAGCACAATTATCGAAAATGTACTTAGTAAAGGTTTAAGTAAAAGTTTCATAACAATTTGTTTTTGTTTTGTTTTGTTTTGTTACTAAAAATTATTTTTGTTATTCTTTTGATAACTTTTGCATTACCAGGGTGCCAATTTTTTTCCCCTGCTCATATGCATCCAGTACTGATTGCCGGTAGTGAATACCACCATAAAATCTGCTGAAAGAAACCTCAACAGCTGCTTCATCGGTGTTTTTAAAACTTCTGTCGGGCCAGCCCCATACTCTTTCTGATGAATCTTTAAAGGCGGTATTTTTATAAATAGTTGCGAGTACTGTTGAAGCAGCGGCTGAAATAGTAGAATGCGCACTATTATATTCGGGGAATGGTGGCGTTTGTAGGTAAGGCATCCAATCTTGATCAATATAACGATTGATGTAAGTTTCAGGCCTTATAACATCGGTTCGGAATTTAGTACACCAGGAAGAAAGAAAGGCATCAAACACTCCTAAACTAACACCCGTATAGGCATACACGGTCTGGTAAAAATCCGCGTTGTTATTTTTTGATACAGTTCCTACAACTTCCATCCAATGGCCAACGGGTGTCATGGCTTTGGTTGCAAACATTGCATGCCCCTGCACATGCAACTTAAAACTGTTGCAGTCCCAGAAATTGGCAACCCATTTTTGATTTGAATCAAGACCAGTTCCTGTTGACATTACATCAACAGCCATTTTATAAAAAGCACTTGTTGAATCTTTACTAAAAGCGGGCAACCCCGGGGGAGGAAACATATTAGCAGAATCCATTACCACGGGTCGCATGGTTTTCCACATAGGCTCAACCGCATCAAAATAGCCAGGAGGTGTAGGAGACCAATGGCCTTCTTCATTGGATAAAGTAAAACGGGAACCCCGTGTTTGCGCATAGTTGTCTTTCTTACTCCAGGATATAATGGAATCAGCAACCTGCTTACCATAATTCATGGAGTTATCATAAATATCATCAGGCATCCCTGAATCCTCGGCCAGCATTTTAACAGAATCAATTATGCTCTGCACTGTATCATCAGAGAAAGTGAACTGCTTCCCGACATTTGTCATTGCTATAATAGATGCAAATGGATAATCAATCTTTGTATCTTTTGGCGGCTTGGGAATATTATTCAGTCCATTTACTTTTCCCTGCAAAGATTTAAAATGGCTCCCTTCATTTGCCAACACTTCGAAGGCCGCGAGATTCGAATACGCAAATATCCTTGCTGCAACTGGGGGAGTGAAAATATCATAAATGATGACATAATTCAGTTTATGCATTACTTCCGCATATAGGAAAGGATCGTGCATTACTTTTACATAATCCTTATTTTTTTGTTTGCAGGACGAAAAAATTGTGACAAAACAAAGCACGATCAACAACACATTAAAGCAGTTATTTTTTTTCATTATTTTAAAAATTTTATACAACATATTTAAATATTAACATCAAACTAATTTTGTTCAAAAAGGCCAGTAAGAAATTTTATCATTTTTACGATCATACTTAAGCTTGATACTATCGAGCACTACATCTCCTCTTTGATACCTTGTTCTATAGCCTACATTTACTGTAACACTTAAAATAGAATCGGGATTAGTTGAAACCCTTATCATTGAATCCAGGTTTTTTTTATTCTGCACCGAATCGAAATGATTCATTGAAAAATGATCATATACAAACCTGTAGTCATTTATATGATCCGCTACTCTTTTTACAACCACTTTTGCATCCACTACCTCGTAAGGTTTGGGATCGCTCATTTTTGGTATGACTGTAGTTTTCATAAACTCTTTAGCTAAGCTTTCCAGGTGAGCGTTATCAATTTCATCAGGTTGTTTATTGTTACAGGAACACAGTGCCAGGCAGATAATTAATAACTTTTTCATTAGCTGAAATCTTTATGGCTAGACGAAGATTTTTTTAAGCTCAGCTTGCTACTTTTCAGCAATAGCGTGTTGAATATAGAAGACAGTTCTTTTCCCTTTAACCCTGGAACCAGGCCAAGCGCATACCACAGAGCAAGCAATGTTCCATAGCTGCCACCACGTTCTATCCATTCAAAAAAGCCATAGTGAGGATAAAATAGTTCACTGGCAACTTTCCAAAAGAAAACTGCCAAAACGAGGGATCGAAAAGGGCGAATTAATATGGCGAAGGCCACAGTAATTTCTAAGAGACCGATGGCCTGAGCTATGTTTCCTGGATTTGCAAACCCGAATACACGGTAGATATCCACAAAAGTTTTTTTCTCAATAAAGTTCAACCAGCCATGACCTAAAATAAGCAAGAAGACTACAATCCTTAAACATCCAACAAGGCGCTCTAAAGTTTTTGCATCCGCCTTGAAACGATGGTGTATTGGAATAAACAATTTACCTATAGAATCTTTCTTTACATCAGCGAAAATTAAAAATGCCAGGGGCGCTCCAAAGTTTCCTGCACGCTCGATAAATTCAGCAAAAGGCTCGCCGGATAAGGGACGCAATAATGCAGTGATTGTGCCCCAGACCACCAGCCATACAAATACTCCACGTATAGGATAAAATAAAATAGCCAATCCCAGCAAGATATCGATTGTTCCAACCCAGGGCATTAGCTGCCATGCGTACTCATGATTAATTCCAAACACACCAAAATAATTAGCCCAAATAGGTTTTGTAATAATTCCAAATGCACCATGTCCTATGAAACACATTGCTGACGCAATACGCAATGTGAAATATATTTTTTGTTCAGTTAGTAGTTTCAATTGTTGATCCTTTTACTTATAGTCTTAAAAAGTGTAAAAATTAAACTCTTATTAAACCACTTGATAATTCTGGAATTCAAATGCTTAAGAAAATTAATTTAGAAAGTATGATCAGCTAAAAAGAAGATACCTGGGAAATGCATCCGTGCAAAATCTTCTTCAACCAGCTAACAATTTGATGCTGAAACACTCTGAGAATGATTTCAACAACCGCATTGAATAAATTGATAAGTGGATTATACTACAAGTAAGTCGGGAGGTTGTTCCGGGGAAACGTGTGGGGAAGAAAGTAAATCCTGCTCTACATAAAGTCCGAATAATTGTGTCTTATTTAAAATTATGGAAGCAGCATATAAAGTATGTGGTTCATCAAAGTCTCCAATAACTTTTTTGAAAGCTACAGTTTTTGATTTTCCCGATTTTTGAGAGTCATTATTTTGAGCGATATCATTTGTGTTTTTAAAATAGTCATCTTTCGCAGTTTCAAGATGCATCTTTTTGGTATTGGGCAGGCATTTAAGGTAAAGGGTATCATTAGAAACCTTACGCTCTACATATTTGTATAAGATTCCGTTTAAATTTATTTCACCATCATATCTTTCATATTGTGCCCAACTTGTTTGATAGGGAAGATGTATCGGAACTTTTAATTCAATCAGCGCAGATTCGTCGTATTGGTTTTTATCAAGGCGAGCTTCTAATTGTATATCAGCTTTATGCTGTAAATAATCTATAACAAAGCGGTAACCAATCCAGTTAAAAATAAGGATTGCAAGGAGCAGTATGGCAGTTAATTTCTTCAATTATTGTACAGCAAACGTTTTTTTATTTACGCCAATTTGTGTTAAAGTTAAGGATTTCCATTGTTTGGGCAAAGAAGTTTTTAGTTGAATAATTCCGCCTGGAGTTATATCAAGGCCTCCAAATCCGAACAAGACACTTTGTAAAAATCCCCCGGCTCCTGTTGCAAAATACGGATTTGTACCACCTGCAGTCTCCGCCAGCACTCCAAATGGGTTTTTCTTATTAGGATTATGAGCCTCCTGGAATGCATTGAAAGCCTTTGCAGGTTCATTCAATCTTGCATATAAAATAGCAAAGATGGCATGTGTCATTGCAGGAGAACCTTCTCCTACCCGGCTTCCATAATATTCAAGATCTTTTCTTATTTGCGCAGGATCCGTAATTTCTTTTAAAGGATAGGCCAAAAGATTTACATCGGCTTGCTTAATTTTTTCACCATTGTACGCCGCATGTTCAGATGTAACACCATTACTCAATTTCAGTATCGGAATATTTTTCTCAACTATTGACCAGTCTGAATCAGGTTGCTCATGTAGAATATTCGCAGCCAAAACGGCATATTGTAAATTTGCTTTTGCAGCCGCATTGGTAAAAGCATTATTATCTACGTTCTCTGCCCATTCATCAGCAGCAACTACATTCTTAATATCATAATGCCCCGGACCGTTTCTTTCAACACGGCTTGCCCAAAAATCAGCACATGCTTTAATAACAGGAAATCCTTTTTCTTTTAACCAGGATGTATCCTGTGTTACGGCAAAATAATTCCATGCAGCAATCGCTACATCAGCAGTTATGTGATGTTCGAAAGGACCGCTCAATGCCCATACCGGTGTTTCTTCATTTCCGCTTGCGGCGCTTTCCCATGGATACATGGCCCCTTTGTAGCCATGTGCAAATGCATTGTGTTTCGCTTCCGCCAATCTTTCATAGCGATATTCAACCATACTCTTTGCCATCTCAGGATGAAGCACAAGTATTGCAGGATACATCCATAATTCTGTATCCCAAAATACATGGCCATTGTATCCCAGGCCGCTCAATCCCATCGGTGACGGACTATACGAAGTTCCTTCTCTTACAAAAGAATATAAATGATACATGGCAGAATGGATGTCCTGTTGGCTCTGTTCATCACCTTCAATAACAATATCACTTTTCCATAATTCATCCCATGCATCATTGTGAAATTTTAATAGCCTTTCAGTTCCCTGGAGCTTTGCATATATAACATAACGCTCAGCTTCATTTAACGGGTCGTCATGTTGCGCAGTTGTAATTGAAGCTCCGGCTATTGAAAAATGATAAACGGTTCCTGCTTTCAGATTTTTTTTGAATTTGGAGAGATGCATATTATTATCCCACATTTCATGTATCAATCGTGGTTCACTGCCATGTGGCTCATCAAATAAAAAAGTAGTAGAGGAAGCAAAGGTTAATTTGCCGGTCGGGCTTTTTGCTATCGATGAAAGCAAACTTAAAGTAACATGAGGGCGATCGATTTCATTATAATAATTTTGAACATCTTTTAATGCATCAGGTGCTTCCATAACACTTGCCGGAATAATTTCTATATTCTTTTTTGCATTGATTGTTACGTCTACTAAAACTGTGTAAGGCAAATTTCGTAATGCATAATATGTATATGAAACTGTCGCCTTATCCAGGTAATCAAAAGTAGTTTTGAAACTTCCATGTCTCATATCCAAGATCTGCTTCATATTGGTGGCATCTTTATTCCCAATTCTTTGCCCATCAACATCAAGATTCATATTCACCAGGTTGAAGCTTTGCAAAAAATTACTTACTCTTCCCCGTCCATACTGATCATAAGCGCCATTTAACACTACATCTTTACAACGTAATACATTTAGTGAAGAAACAATTCCTATAACACCATTGGCAACTGTCTCACCGTAATAATCAGAAGGATTTATTTTATCGGCAATAATTGTCCACGCATCTGATTTTTGTGAAAAGGAAGAGTTAGTGGAAGAAAAGAAAAAAGAGAAAAGAAAAAACAAGGTTACAGAACAGCGTATTATTTTCATTACAAGCCATTTTATGAATACTCAATTTAAAATAAAATACCTTAATATAACTACTTATAACATTATAACATTCATTTAAAGCTCTTGTTGCCTAATTTGTGAGACTGACAAATTCTTTATGAAAAAATTACTTCTTTTTATTTTAATATTGACAAGCCTGGCAATAATTTGTGCATACCTGTTTATTCCGGCTGACATACAATTTTCTAACATAACCTTCGTAAAAGCCAAAGCTAACGTTGCAGGCAGGTTCCTGTTGAATGAAAATAAATGGGAGAAATGGTTCCCGGCTGACATAATCGCTATTTCTGATTCAGGCTCCGGTCATCTATTTCATTATAAAAATTATTCTTTTTCAATCGAAAAAACGATGATGAATACGGCTGAAATATCTATTTTAGATAACGGGAAAATTTTAAAAAGCCTGGCTTCAATAATTTCAATAAACGGGGATTCGGTTGCGGTGGAGTGGAAAAGTGAAATCCAGGCGGGCTCGAATCCTTTCGCCAGAATAAAGTATTACCTGCAGGCAAGAAAGCTGCATACGGATATGGGAAACATTTTAAATGCACTGAAAAAGTTTTTAGGAAAAAATGAGAATATATATAATGGCATAAAGTTCCACGTAGTCATTTCAAAAGATTCCACATTAATAGCAACAAAGACAGTAACTACAGGCTATCCCTCCACATCAGACATCTATACTATGATCGGAGATTTGAAGGAATACCTCGTCAGCCACTATTCGGAAGAAAATAATTTTCCAATGCTTCATGTTAAGCAAATTAGTGATTCCACGTATGAAACAATGGTCGCTATTCCAACCAATAAAAAACTTGACGGTAATGAAAAAATTTTTTCTAAGAGCTTTGTGCCATGGAAGGTACTAACCGCTGAAATAAAAGGTGGAAATTATAAGGTTGATGAGGCATTGAAGGAAATGAAAGAATATTTGACAGATTATCATATACCTGCAATGGCAATTCCCTTTGCTTCACTTGTTACGGACAGGAGCCGAGAGCCAGATACACTGCAATGGATCACACATATATACACCCCAATACCATAGAGTCTGTTTATTTTATTTCATCTTTGAATTGAATAATGATTGTGCTATCGTTATTTCTTGCCAGGATAAACGCATCTTTTTTCCCAATGCGTATTTTTTTAATGTGCCTCACCTGCCCTTTTATTTCCAGTCCATTTAAGCTTTCCGCAATAAATTCTCCACTTCCTTTATTAACTAATATGGCTCCAAAATCAGCATCATACCTTCCCATTTCGGTATTATTTTCATAATAATTACCCATTAATAATATGTCAGGTAAACTATCGTTATTTGCATTCACTACAACTGCATCTTTGTAAGAGGTAAGCTGCGCTTTCCATGGCAACTGCCTGGCCTCAAACTGGAGATTCCCTTTATTAATCAATAGAGAATTTGAAAAATAATCGGCGGAGTATACATTAGCATTTTTTAATTTTTCGTCGCCAAACAGATCACCCAAAGAGGCTTTTGCAAAATCTTCTGCATATAAAAATCTTTTTTTTATAAGAGGAATTTGCTTTTCAAGCCCTGCTTTATTCGCAAAAGAAATTTCTTTGCCACCAAGATAATAGGTTAGAATTTGTTCCTTCTTACCATTATCATCAAAATCATTATAATACATTTTAACAGGCTCTTTTTTCGATGCTTTTAAACGGCTATTCAGCCCAAGATTTCCCACTATCAAATCAATATCTCCATCATTATCTACATCGCAGGGCAATATAAAATTCCACCATCCTCTTTTATCGCACAATATTTTTTTTGTAAACTTTCCTTTATCATTCATGAAAGCTATAATGCCTCCCCATTCTAATGAAAGTAACAAATCCTTATCTCCATCTTTGTCAATATCAAACCATAAAGCTTGTGTAACAAACCCTATGTTTGATAATCCGTGTGCATACTGTTCCGTGACATCTTTAAATTTTCCTTTCCCGTCATTTAGCAAAAGATATGATTGCGGAAGTTGTCCGTACGCCGCCGGAACAGTTCTTCCACCGATAAATAAATCTGCGAAACCATCTCCATTAAAATCATAAGAAGTAACACAGGACGCAGTTACATACAAATTACTAAATGAATTTTCCTGTTTTGTAAAATTTCCTTTGCCATCATTCAGGTATAATCGAGGCGTATTATGCGCATCCTGTCCATAGAATTCATTGCCACCGCTGGCAACTACAAGATCAACACGACCATCGTTATTTACGTCAACAAAACAAGCGCCTACATCTTCATAAGCGCTATCAATATCTAGTGCCGGCTCCGCAGTTCTCACAAACTTGCCAGATGGCTGTTGTAAAAAAACGGCGCTTTTTTTATCTCGTGCTGCTCCAATATATACATCTTCCAGGCCATCATTATTTATATCTCCTACCTCAATGGAGGGGCCTTCCGTTGAGAACATGTGAGGTATCAAGGACTCCCTGTCAAATTCAGAAAATGGGTTTTCCTCATGCTTGTAATTAAGTTTAACCTGGCTGGTAACATCTACCAGCGGCATTGTTGGATTTTTATATTTGTCGAAAATTTCAGCATAATTAAATTTCGCAAGTCCTTTTTTATACGACAATGTGAGCGAAAATATATTTGAGGGGAAAGTAATTTGCTCGTACGTATTATCAGGCCAAACTATTAAAGCGGAGTCTAATGTAGTATTATTCAAGCCAATTAAAACCGGCGTCTCCGAGCTTGACATAAAACCTTTCACAGGGTATTTTTCATAAGACCGGATACCGTTATTAGCAAATACCAAAACCTTGGCGCCCACCGCATTGATATTTCCCGGAGGACCCTTTAATTTTATCTGTATAGCCGATGCATGTTTTGGCTGGCTCGTTTCATTTTCATAAATTAATGCGGAAGCGTCAACATTATTAACAACAATATCCATATCACCATCGTTATCCAGATCCGCATACACGGCACCGTTAGAAAATGTAGGAATATTGCCACTAACCAGTTTACCTTCATCTGTAAAAGTAAAATCCCCATTATTTTTGAAGAACTTATTGGGCAATTTAATTTTTGGAAACTTATCAATAACTGAAAGGTCTTTTACACGAAAATTATTCTCAAGAATTTTTTGTTGTACATCTCCGTTTGAAACGAAATTTATATAGTCAATATCGTTCAGGCGTTTAGGGATACCGTTAGATATAAAAATATCTTTTAACCCATCGTTATCGAAGTCGAATAATAATGGCGACCAGCTCCAATCTGTTGCAGCAATACCGCTGTAGAGGCCTACTTCACTAAATAATCCATTCTGCCTGTTAAACTGCAAATTGTTCCTTGAATATTGATAGCTATACCCATTGTCAATTTTGTATTTAAAAATATCGTACTCTCCTTCACCCAAAGATC
>JBKJRY010000133.1:0-10357 GCA_046593045.1 Chitinophagaceae bacterium
TGTGCCTGGGGGCAGGTTTGGAGAAATTTATTATTGGGATAGTTATTTTACCATGCTTGGTTTACAAATTTCCGGCCGCATAGATATGATTCATCATATGGTGGATAATTTTTCTTACCTGGTTAATGAAATTGGATATATACCAAATGGTAACAGGGCTTATTATGTTGGAAGGTCTCAACCTCCATTCTTTGCGTGTATGGTACGGCTGTTAAGTGAAGAAAAGGGTAAAAAAATATTAATGGATTATTTGCCGCAGCTTGAAGCAGAATATGATTTTTGGATGAATGGAACTGATAAGTTAAATACCGGTAATATTTCTGTAAACCGCGTTGCGTTATTACCTGATGGAAGTATTCTAAATCATTATTGGGATGAACATGATACTCCGAGGCCTGAAGCATATCAAAAAGAAATAAAGCTGGCTAAATCAGTGATTGATAAAAAAGCATTGTACAGGCATTTAAGGGCGGCATGTGAGTCGGGCTGGGATTTTTCATCAAGGTGGTTTAGAGATGGCAAGGAATTTTCAACGATCCATGCTGCTGATATTATCCCAGTTGATTTGAATTGTCTTTTATTGCATCTCGAAGAAATTATAGCGGAAGCATACCAATTTGCCGGCGATAACAGGTCAACAGAAAAATTTGTTGCGCTTGCTATGAAAAGAAAAAAAGCAATTGATGCCTTTTGCTGGAATAATGAAAAGGGATGCTATTTTGATTATGATTATATAGCGGCTTCGCAAACGAAATCCATAAGCCTGGCCGCTGTTTTTCCATTATATTTTAAAATCGCTTCCCGGCAGCAGGCTGATTCCGTAGCCGCCATTATTGAAAAGGAATTTTTAAAACCGGGCGGATTGATCACAACTACCGAAACAACAGATCAGCAATGGGATGCACCTAACGGATGGGCGCCATTACAATGGATCACGATTATGGGATTAAAAAATTATAATCATAATAAATTGGCTAAAGAGATTGCAAAACGCTGGATGAGTATCAATGAGAAGGTATATCGCGATACCGGTAAAATGATGGAAAAATACAATGTGGTTTCTACAGATCTTGCAGCTGGCGGGGGAGAGTATGAGGCCCAGGATGGTTTTGGCTGGACCAATGGAGTTTATCTGGCGTTGGATAAATGGATAAAAACACAGGCCAATGCATAATTTTTTTATTAATCAATAGGTGGAACTCTTTGGGCTCAATTACCAGGTGCTTTTCATCCAAGCCGATAGTAACAATTTTCCCGGTCCAGTGGTCATATAATTTTTCTGCTGCATTACCGCTTTCGTTAAATGCATATCACGTGAGAAATGCAGGCCGATATAGAGTATGAATGGCTGAAGAATTTGCAATGAATCTTTTATAAAATAAACCATAATCTCCTTTTTCATCCGGGACATGTTTGGAAAAGGCATTAATAATTTTGGTATCGAGTTTATCATCGCTCATTATGTATGCTGCTTCCTTAATCAAAAATCCGTGCGCTTAAATGTTTATAAGCTTCCATGGCGCCCATATATTCACAGGTTCTTGCACCTGCCTTGTTGCTGTTGGCAACTATATTTTTCCAGTCCTGCAGGCTCATTGCTTTTATCCCTTCCAGGGAATGATTACTCAACTGGTATAATGCTGCTCCAACAAAAGCATCACCGGCACCCGTGCTGTCAATTGATGTAACAGGTATGCTATCCACTATTGTTTTATTTTTTTCATGCACAAGTAATGTGCCTTCTTTACCAAGGGTGATGGTGAATGTGGCGTTGCTTTTTTCAGATAGAATTTTAGCTGCATCATCTACTGAAGAGCTTTGTGTGATTAACATCGCCTCTTCATCACTTACTTTAAAAAAATGACATCGTTCGATGAAATACCAGGACTGTTCAATAAATGTATCTAAATTATTTTTCCAGAGTAGCTGCCGGTAATTTGGATCGAAGCTGATAAATATATTTTTTTCCAATGCCTTTTGCAAAAGGCTTTTGTAAGCATGTTGCAACGGACCTGGTAGAAATGCTGTGGCAGAACCGAAATGTACATTTGAGCATAAATTAAGATCAATTCCTTCAAGGTCGCTTTCATTAAGCTGCCCATCTGCACCACGGTTGAAAACAAAATCTCTCTCACCATCTTCCATCAGCGAAACAAATGCAAACGTTGTAAAATAATTTTTATCCTGTATCATCCATAGAGTAGACACACCGAAGTCTTTCATTGTATCTATCAGTTGCTGGCCGAAAGGATCTGCTCCCACTTTTGCTGATAACAAAACATCACCGCCTAATGAGGCTATGGCTGCTGCCACATTGGTTGGAGCGCCACCGGCTTTTTTTAAAAAATGTTCTCCCTTTGATAATGTTGAACCGGTATCGGTACAAATCATGTCTATCAAAGCTTCACCTATACAGAGTATCTTCATTGTTATTTTATTTTAGGAAGTAGTTGGAAATATATACAAAATTAAATTAGTGTGATTATTATTGCCGCCAACTGCGCTTCAGGAAAATATGTGCTATTTGATCGGTTGTATTATTAAGCCGGTGAGCGGCCCGGGAAGGTTAAGCCACGGAATCTCCTCAGGACTTGCACCTAAAAAATCATAAATGAGATTACAGGGCTTTGTTTAATCCAAAGCTATATTGAATACCAAAGAAACCCACATTCATATTTATTTGTGCAAATGAAAGGTGGGGCTTCTGTAAAGACATTGCTGCTCAATATAGGTTCTCGAATAATCTTTGATAAATATAGGAATTAGTGAGAATGGTATTCTAAATTGTTAATGAAAGAAGGTCGCTAAACGACTAATTTAATTTATCATTAAATTCGTATGCTACTAAGATCATCCACTTATTCAATTATTATAAATGCAAAATACTTTTGATGCTATCGTTGTCGGTTCTGGTATTAGCGGTGGCTGGGCCGCAAAAGAGTTATGTGAGAAAGGGCTGAAAACACTGGTGCTGGAAAGAGGAAGAGATGTACAACATTTAAAAGATTATCCCACTGCTACTAAAAATCCATGGGATTTCCCGCACAGGGGCAGAATGCCTTTTAAAGTAACCAGCGAGAACCCGGTTGTGTCCCGATGCTACGCTTATGGCGAAGCTACCGATCATTTTTTTGTAAAGGATACAGAGCATCCATACATACAGGAAAAACCCTTTGATTGGATAAGAGGTTACCAGGTGGGGGGTAAATCTTTATTATGGGCAAGGCAAACACAGCGCTGGAGCAAATATGATTTTGAAGGCCCGGCACGCGATGGCTATGCGGTGGATTGGCCAATCCGTTACAATGATCTTGCTCCCTGGTATAGTCACGTTGAAAGTTTTGCAGGAATTTCTGGTAATAAAGACGGGCTGGATACTTTGCCCGATGGTGATTTTTTACCACCATGGGAACTAAACTGCATGGAAAAGGAAATGCAAAAAAAAATTATGGATTCTTATAAGGACAGGAATGTAATCATAGGACGTTGCGCACATTTGACCCAGCCAGCACCAATACACCTGGAACAGGGGCGTGGCCAATGCCAGGCAAGAAATAAATGTGACCGGGGTTGTCCTTTTGGCGGATACTTCAGTTCTAATTCTTCAACGATTCCGTGGGCAAAGCAAACAGGCAACTTAACCTTGCAGCCAAATTCCGTTGTACACTCCGTTATATATGATGAGAGTAAAGGGAAAGCAACCGGAGTAAGAGTAATTGATGCGAAAACCAAAAAGGCTACAGAATATTTCGCGAAAATTATTTTTATAAATGCCGCTTGCCTGAATACAAATTTGATCTTACTTAATTCCAAATCCAGCCGTTTTAAAAACGGCTTGGGAAACGACAATGGTTTGTTAGGAAAATATATCGCCTTTCAAAATTACCGGGGAAATTTAACCGCTGATGTTGATGGCCCTTTGGATAAATATTACTATGGCCGAAGACCCACGGCGGTAATGATGCCTAATTTCCGGAATGTACACAAGCAGGAGATGGATTTCCTGAGAGGGTATATGGTATTTTTTACTGCGAACCGTAATTCCGGTTCTACTGATTTTACAGGGGATGCAATTGGTGGGGCATATAAAGATGCGTTGGCTGAGGCGGGTAACTGGAATGTATTCATGATGATGCAGGGTGAAACCATACCGAAAGAGGACAACCATGTGCGCTTGAGCAATGATAAAAAAGATGAGTGGGGCATCCCGTTGCTTATTACTTCAGTTGATTATGATGACAATGATGAAAAGTTACTTAAGGATTTTTTTGAACAAGGCGAAGAAATGCTTACCAAAGCGGGCTGTAAAAATATAAATCGTACTGATACCAAACAGGCGCCCGGCCTGGATATTCACGAAATAGGCGGCGTACGCATGGGACATGAAACCAAAACTTCATTGCTTAATGAATGGAATCAATTGCATGAATGTAAAAATGTTTTTGTTACGGATGGAGCGTGTATGACCTCAACCGGAACTCAAAATCCATCGCTTACCTTTATGGCAATTACAGCAAGGGCAGCTAATCATGCGGTAAGTGAATTGAAAAAAGGAAATTTATAATTACGTAAATATCGAAGACAAAATTCGCTTAGCTGAATTAAAATAAATGGAACCATATATAATAGGGATAGACATAGGTACTGGCAGTGCAAAAGCAGTAGCCATAAATTATTCCGGCGAAGTAATTGGGGCTTCCCAGTTTCACTACTCTATGTTATTAACTCCGCACGCCTATTCGGAGCAAGATCCCGAAATAGTGTGGCATGCATTTGTGAATTGCATAAATAAGATCGTAAATACTCTGAAGCATGTACCCGTTGCAGTTAGCTTTAGCAGCTGCATGCACAGCATGATTATTGTTGATCAGAATCATCTGCCAATTACAAACTTAATTTCATGGGCTGACACACGTAGTGAAAAAATAGCTGAAGAGATAAGAGAGTCGGAAAATGCAGAAATGATCTACAGGAAAACCGGAACACCAATACATTCCATGTCTTTGTTGTGTAAAATAACCTGGTTTAGAAAAAATGCTCCTGAAATATTTTCAAAAGCAAAGAAATTTATTTCGATTAAAGAATTTATATGGTACAGGTTATTTAATGTTTACCAGGTTGATCAATCTATTGCCTGCGGTGCAGGTTTATTCAATATTGAAACATTAAGATGGAATGATGAATCCTTAAGGCTGTGCGGGATTAATAAGGAAAATCTTTCTGAAATTGTTTCAACAGGCTTCATCCGTGATGATATGATCCCGGCGATTGCAGAGAAATTAAATATACCCTCTAATACACAATTCTGTATTGGAGCAAGTGATGGTTGCCTCGCTAATTTGGGAAGCTTTGCAATGGAGAAAGGAATCGCTGCGATCACCATTGGAACTAGTGGGGCTGTGCGTGTCGCAAATGTATCACCCGTATATAATTTCGAAGCAATGATCTTTAATTATATTTTAGATGAGAAAACTTTTATTTGCGGAGGCCCGGTAAACAATGGCGGAAACATACTGGAATGGCTGATGCATTCTTTCTTAAATAAATCAAACGTTAGTAAGAAGGATTATCTTGAATTTTTTAATGATGTCAATACCATACTTCCCGGTTCGCAGGGACTATTAATGCTTCCCTACCTCAATGGTGAAAGAGCCCCTGTATGGGATGAAAAATCCTCCGGCGTATATTTTGGAATTAAATCTTATCACAGCCAATCTCATTTTTTGCGTGCAGCCCTTGAAGGAGTTTGCTATGTTTTAAAAAATATTTTGCAAAATTTAGAACAATCAACGGAATTCATTCAACAGCTCAATGTTAGCGGTGGATTTATACAATCTAAAACATGGGTGCAGATATTAGCTGATGTTACCGGAAAAAAAATATGCCTCGTTCAACATGAAGATGCCTCATCCATCGGGGCGGCAATGCTCTGCATGAAATCTTTGAATATTGTAAAAGATTATTCATCACTCCGGCCAACGAAAAATATTTCTATTGAGCCTGTTAAAGACAATTCTTTAGTTTATGAAAAATATTATCCTGTCTTTAGGAAATTATACGCAAGCCTGAAAGAGCCTATGCATAGCATTGCTGATGTCCAGAGTTGAAGAAATGGCTTAAGAAACACCGGGCAAAAAATATTTTCTTTTAATCGCTTTCTGATAAGAAGACTGTATCTTTCTTTTCTAATTGCTTGTATCATGAATAATAGAAAGATTTTTGGCTGGAGCATCATTGTTTCTCTTGGTGGTTTTCTCTTTGGGTTTGATACCGCTGTTATTTCCGGCGCAGAACAATCCATTCAAAAATTTTGGAACCTTTCAACTGTTGAGCATGGATTCACGGTTTCTATTGCCCTTATCGGCACAATAATCGGGGCCTTATCAGGTAGCATTCCCTCCGACAGGTTTGGAAGAAAAGCAACACTGATCATAATAGCATCCCTGTATTTGCTTTCATCGTTAGGCACTGCACTGGCCGGAAATTGGTACCTGTTTCTCATTTTTAGATTTCTTGGTGGTGTGGGTGTGGGTGCATCCTCGGTAACTGCACCTGTTTACATCGCTGAAATTGCTCCTGCAAACATGAGAGGAAGATTAGTTGCAATGTTTCAATTCAATATTGTATTGGGGATAGTGATATCTTATTTTTCCAATTATTTAATAGGTGCGGGAGATACTTCATGGCGCTGGATGCTCGGTGTGCAGGCATTTCCATCACTGTTATTTTTGGTGTTATTGAGGTTCGTTCCGGAAAGCCCCAGGTGGTTATTCCTTAAGAGAAATAAGGTAGAAGAAGCCAGGAGGATTTTGCAGATTATTAACCCGGAGACCAGCGATGAAGTGTTAGAGAACATAAGGAATAATGATATCGAAGAAAAAGCTTCAGGAAATACAGGCCAGCTTTTTACAAAAAATAATAGGTTCCCGGTTTTTCTTGCGATTGCGTTTGCGACGTTTAACCAGGTTTCGGGTATTAACGCAATTATTTATTATGCACCACGCATATTTGAAATGACCGGCCTCGGAAGGAGTTCTTCATTGTTATCAACCGTTGGCATCGGAGCTGTAAATTTAATTTTTACGTTGCTCGCGATAAATTTTATTGACAAGATCGGAAGAAGAAAATTAATGCTGATAGGATCATTTGGGTTGATAGCAACATTAGGATTAGTTGCTTATACATTTTATTCAGAAAATTTCGGAGGCATGTCAATCACAATTTACCTGCTGGTGTATATTGCTTTTTTTGCATTCAGCCAGGGAGCCGTCATATGGGTTTTTATTTCAGAGATTTTTCCAAACCAGGTAAGAGCAAAGGGACAAACATTGGGGAGCCTTACTCATTGGGTATTGGCGGCAGCCATAGCTTTTTCATTCCCGGTGATTACTGAAAAACTCGGCGGCGGAAATACATTTTTATTCTTTGCAATAATGATGGTTATTCAACTCTTTTTTGTTTGGAAAATAATGCCTGAAACTAAAAACAGGTCACTTGAACAAATTGAAAAAAGTCTCGTGTTACATTAGAGGAAGAAACTTAGTTGTTACAATCAGGTAGCCACTTTCTCAACAATTTTTCCAGTCAATTTATTTTTTAAAATAAATTTATTTTGTCCATAATGGGTCATCTCTTCTTTTATTAAATAATGTTCTTTATCAAATTCTACCAGGTGACTGTCTTTGGTATAGCCTTCCTTTCCTCTCCAGATGTCCAATTTAACGGGTTCCCATAATTTAGTTTTCGCTGATCTGTATGCGGCGTCCAAAACTGCATTTACTACATACCCATCATAAAAAGTTTCTTTCGGTTGATTACCCGATTCTAAAGAGTCAAGCATATCCATAAACATGTGATTATATCCCAGTTCATTTACTTCATCACCCACTGGGAACAACCAACCTGAATCGCTTTCTGCTTTTTCAGCAATATAGTCCCCACCTTTTCCTGTGGTAAACATTTCAAAGCCTGTTCTGAGAAAATTATTTATCCAAATGGTTCCTTCAGTTCCCATTACTTCATCCCGTAAATCCATGCCCCCACGAAAGGCCCAGCTTACCTCAAATTGACCTATCGCGCCATTTTCATATTTTACCAAAGCGATTGCATGGTCTTCTGCATTAATAGGCTTTACCTGGGTTTCTGCCCAGCACATAACTTCCAGGGGTTTAATATCTTTACCAATATAGCTTCGTGCAATCTCAACGCAATGACATCCCAAATCTAAAATGCAACCACCACCCGCCTGTTCCAGATCCCAAAACCATTCACTATGTGGCCCCGGGTGTGTCTCCCTTGATTTCGCCCAAAGTATTCTTCCCAGTGCTCCTTCCCTTACACTTTTTTCCGCTTTAATAAACTTTGGCGTGTATACAAGATCTTCAAGATAGCCATTGAAAACGTTAGCTTCTTCCACAGCCAGCAACATGCGTTTTGCTTCTTCCGCATTTCTTCCCAAAGGTTTTGTGAGCATTATTGATTTCCGGTGCTTACAACAAAGCATAACTGCTTCTTCATGTAAGTTATTGGGAAGAGCAATGCAAACGATACTTACATCAGGATGAGAAATCGCCTCTACCATATTATCAGTAAAATGTGTTACATGATAGTCTTCTGAGAATTTTTTTGCGGATGATGATTTTCTGGAATAAACTGAAACAATTTTATCCCTGCTCCTTAAACCTTGTAAAGAATCTGCATAAAACCTGGCAATAAATCCGGAACCTATCATAGCTATTTTTTGCATAGTTGGTATTCTATTTTTTTAATTGATTTCTGCTAAAGTTACTATAGATAGCAATAGATGTTGAATTGAATTATTAAAACCCTTGTTCAGAGATTTCTTTTCCGGCGTATCCAAATATGAATATATTCTATCAACGTAAAGTTTAGGTAATTTTCCTGCGGACGTTTGGTGAGGTAAGGCATAAGTCCTAAATTGAGAACTCCAATCCGCATCCATTTGCCAGGATTGCCGAACTGCCATTATGAAGAAGAAATTGCTACATCTGCACGTATTATTTTTTATGTCGTTCCCTGTCGTTGCACAGAAGCCTGCCCCGGTGTTATTCGAGCCGGTTCCCAATAGTGAAACGGGGATCAAATTTGCCAATATTGTTAAGGAATCACCGGCATTAAATATTATTTCCTATGAATATTTTTACAATGGCGGCGGCGTTGGATTAGGAGATTTTAATAACGACGGCCTGGTTGATATTTATTTTACCGGTAATATGCAACCGGGCAAGTTGTACCTGAACAAGGGAAACATGAAATTTGAAGATATCACATCTAAAGCAGGTGTAGGAGGAAAAAAAGGATGGAAAACCGGCGTGAGCATCGCAGATGTTAATGGCGATGGACTACTGGATATTTATGTGTGCTATTCAGGGCCGTTGGGTAGGGAACAAAGGGTAAATCAATTGTTTATAAATAACGGTGATCTCACTTTTACCGATAAAGCCGGCAGCATGGGTGTTGCTGATTCCGGGTATTCTACCCAGGCCGTATTTTTTGATTATGACAGGGATGGTGATCTTGACTTGTTCGTTATTAATCATAATAATAAGAACCTTCGGAATTTCGATGCTGCCTTTGTGAAAAAAATGGTCGACTATGATGCTGGTGACCGCTTGTACAGGAATGATAATAATATTTTCACAGACGTTACGGTTGCTTCCGGAATTATTTCAAACCCTCTTGGCTATGGTCTTGGAGTTTCTGTAAGTGACATAAACAATGATGGGTGGCCGGATCTATATGTAACCAATGATTATGTGGAAGAAGATTACCTGTATATAAACAATCACGATGGAACTTTTTCAGAAAAATTAAAGGACGAGGTAGGACATCTTTCCAATTTCTCCATGGGCTGCGATATTGCCGACATTAATAATGACGGATGGCCCGATGTGTTCACACTTGATATGTTGCCCGAGGATAACAGGAGGCAGAAACTGCTCTATATGCCCGATAATTATGAGGTGTATAATAACCAGGTGCAGAACGGTTTCTATCATCAATCCATGAGAAACATGTTGCAGCTCAATAATGGCAATGGCACATTCAGTGAAATAGGCCAGATGAGCGGCGTGTACTGTACTGATTGGAGCTGGGGATCGCTGCTCATGGATTTCAATAATGATGGCTATAAGGATCTTTTTATTACAAATGGATATGGCAGGGACATGACCAACCGTGACTTTGTAAAATTTTATGCAAATGAAAGACTGAAATTTATACGTGGTGAACAAAGTGACAATATGTTCAGAATGTTGCAGAGTATTCCTATTACTCCTATTCATGATTACATGTATATAAACAATGGCAACCTTGAGTTTTCCGATGCTTCAATGAC
>JBKJRY010000108.1:0-4276 GCA_046593045.1 Chitinophagaceae bacterium
GAACTGCTGCCACAAAACTGGCAGCCTATCACCAGCGGCTAAACGCAAATCCGATAACCATCGGATTAAATACCTATGCGTTTACTTTTGAGTGTACTTGGACGGAGGGATACGTTGTTATCTCCTTTTTATTCAAAAAAAGGTATTCCCTTGATAGCATATTTCCTCATCGCTTCTACATTGATATCCACACCGATACCGGGCTTTTCGGAAACCGTAATGAAACTATCCTTCACCCACTCTCCATCAAATATCACAATTTCTTTAAACATAGGATCGGTATGAAAATAAGATTGCCATTCCATAATTAAAAAGTTCGGCACTGAAACACAAACGTGAGCAGTAGCCATAGCGCCAAGAAAAGAAGCCACCATGTGCGGTGCAAAAGGCACATAATATAAATTGGCAAGATTAGCAATGCGCTGCCCCTCTCCCAGCCCGCCTGCCTTTTGCAAATCAGGCATGATAATATCTACGCCACCTATCTCTAATATTTTTCTGAAACCATAAGCGAGGTAAAGATTTTCACCAGCGCAAATAGGCGTGCTCGTTGATTCAGTAATAAGCTTATATGCTTCTACATTTTCCGCAGGAATGGGTTCTTCGAGCCACATCAGGTTAAGGGGCTCGAGGCGCTTGGCAACAGCCTGTGCTGTGACCGCATCGTAACGTCCATGCATATCTACGCAAATATCTATGTTGGGGCCAACAGCTTCACGGGCGGCACTTATCTGGTCAAACATCCGTTGCAGTTCAGCGGGGCTGGCAGTCCAGTTATATGCATCATATTTATTAGGATCATTAGCTTGGTCAAGATCAAATTTCATGGCATTGAATCCCATGCTCTTTGCTTTCAACGCCGCATCTGCAAAATCTTTTGGCTGTGGTAATCTAACCTGGTAAAGGGCAGTATCATTATACACTCTTACTTTATCACGAAACTTTCCACCAAGCAATTGATACACCGGCAGATTTAAAGCCTTGCCCGCCAAATCCCACAAAGCAGATTCAACAGCCGACAATACCGCTACATACATGCCGGATTGTGCGCCTTGGAAAAATCCCGACTTGCGAATATCTTCAAAGAGCCGGTGCACGTTTAAGGGGCTTTTACCCTTGATCCGTTCTCCAAAATTTTTCACAAGATGATAAGTGCCCGGTATCGCATCCACGCCTTCACCACAACCATAAATATCCTGGTTAGTAGATATTTTTACAAAAAGACTTCCTTTTATATAACCACATTTAATCCCGGTAATTTTAAGATCGGATGGCGCTGAATTTTTTTCAGTTTTTTCGATTGCTTTCTGATACCCGTGTCCGAAAGATGCCAATGGCGCCAGGGCCGTAGCCAAGGTGGCCCTGGTGATAAACGATCTGCGTGAAGTTGAATTTGCCATTTGTGTTTTTTTAAATTTTATCTAATAAATTTTATTCCTCTTTAACCAGGAAGCGTCTACCATGTTCTTTCTTTCAGCAATTCCTGTATCTGTTCTTTAGGTACCGGAAGCTCGTTGATGTGATCATAAAGCCATTTGGAAAAATCTCTTTCGATATCATTTGACCAGCGGGCATCTATCTGTCCGGCGGTATATTTTCCTTCTCTCAAACGCAGGTGGCCAAACATATCTCTCAGCCTTACAATCTCTGAAGTCTTTACTACCTTTTCTGCTAAATGCGGGGGAATAAATACCACTACGCCCAATTTTCCCAACACAACATCCCCTGGCATTACAGTTACTTTGCGGATAAGAGTGGGTGTATTTATACCAATGATCATTGTATTGATATCGTTACCGGGGTTATGATACGAGGGGTCGTAGCTTGTATAGTAAGAAGTAAAACCGCCAATTTCTTTGAGCCCTTCCAGATCTCTTATAGCACCATCATACACAATGCCGTTCCCGCTTTTTGCATAAATGGCGTTTCCTACATTGTCCCCTATAGTAGGGCCATTTAATTTGGCACCGAATTGATTTGCCACATACACATCTCCCTTTACCAATAGATCCACGGGCCATGTGTTTTGTCCTCTCTTCCCCTGCTTCTTGCCTACTGAGTCAATCGCCTTCCACATGTCAGGACGGCCGGGCATAAAAGTGGCTGTTACCGCACGACCCACCAATACGCTGTCCGGGTTAATAGTTTCCCATCCTTCTGCAATCTGGTAAGAAAAACCAGCGTTCTTCATGGTGGCCCATGCTTCCTCTACGCTAACGGATTTCATCCTGCGAAGAATATCGTCAGGTACTTTTGGCCTTCCATCTGCAAAGCGTTCTCCTTTCCATTCTGGAGTTAAAAAGATAAGTTGTTCTTTGGAAATCTGCTGGCTCATCACGGTGGATGTACACGCAACAAAAGCACAGATAAAAAATACATTTTTCAATTTTGACATATCTTCAAAAATTTATGATGTTGATGAAAAAATAAGCCTCACCCCTCCATAGGAGTTCTTTGAACAACCCCTCTCCTAAAGGAGAGGGACATTTTTTTTACTGCGCGATCAATGCCACATTAGTTTCATTTTCTGTCACCTCATCTTTAGGAACACGATGGTGCCACCAGCTTGCCAGCGATGATCCAGTTACGTTCATAGCTGTTCCAAAAATTACAGGCGCCAGGCCTGCAGTGGCCATCTTTCCCATTGTTAAAGCCAGTCCGGAAGCAAGGCCAGCATTTTGCATTCCCACTTCAAGCGCTATCGTTCTGCAATCTCTTTCAGGCAGCCGAAGCAAACGCGATGACCAATACCCCAGGAAGTACCCCGCAAGATTATGTATGATGGTAGCGATCAATAACAGGAAACCTACTTTAAGTAAACTGTCCCGGCCCGCCGCAGTGATTACCACCAGCACCATTGCAATACCCGCCATAGAAAAATAAGGCATTGCTTTGTCGAGCCATTTAAATTTTCCATGCAGGTATTGATTAAAAATCAACCCTGCAACTATAGGAATTATTACAATTTTTGTAATGTCCCAAACCATAGCCCAAAAATTTATTTCCACGTAACTTGAGGCCAGCAATTTCATTAATAAGGGTGTAAGCAAAGGTGCCAATAACGTAGAGATAGTTGTAACAGAAACAGAAAGCGCCAGATTGGCCCTTGCCAGGTACGCCATCACGTTAGAAGCCAAACCGCTTGGGCAGCATCCTATCAGGATAATGCCTGCTGCTATCTCATTGGGGAAATTAAATATCCTGGAAATCGCAAAGCCTACAAAGGGCATGATGGTATATTGACAAACAATACCAATGATAATACCCCTGGGCATACGTGCCACATTCGCAAAATCTTTCAGGCTAAGTTCCGTGCCCATACCAAACATAATGATCTGCAGCAGCGGAATAAGCAGCACTGAAAATTTAAAATCCCCGGCAGATACAAAGTAAGCAGGGTAATACATGGCAAGGCTCACTGCCGCTAATATCAACACGGTATATGAAAAACCCTGCAGCAACCTGCGGCTTCTGAAGGCAACGGCAAGGCACGTAAAAAAGAGCGCCAGCAGCCAACCGGCCCAGGTACTATGCGATTGAAAAATTGCATAGAGATAAATAACCAGGAATAAAAAAGCGGGTATATAAAAATAACTGTAAAAGTTCCTGGAAGCAGATCGCATTTTTGTAAGATTATTTAAAGCGGCCCGGCAGGCCCTGATTAAAAGACATACAAGGCTACATATTACTAAACGACAAATTAAAGAATATATATCATATAAACGCTGTGAACAGCACGCAATTCCTGTATCATGAAATTTGTTTCAATACTGTCCTGTTTCTTCACTCAATGTTGAAGGGCCGGGAAAAAGATGCTTCATAACGGTGACACCTACCTATTATTCGGGTATTTCAAATTATCGCCGATTCGTGGAGACACCAACCGGGGCTGGCCGCCGTGGGCGGTGTCTCCACCGCCCACAAGAAGTTCGGCCACGCGACAATTTGGAAATGCAACCATATTATTTAGTTTAAGTAATAATTCTGTATATGCTTTATCTTAGCGAGGCACTTGCTTTATATTTTGTCACAAACTACTCTTCTCAATTATGAAATATTCAAGGAATAAATTTTTGAAATTAGCCGGCATCGGCATCTCGGCTGCTGCTGCCGCTCCCCTGTATTCAACTGCTGCTGCCGTTACACCGGCTGATGATGTACCATTACAGTACGGGATTTCTTCTTATACCTTTAGAAATTTTAGCCTGGACGATACCATTAAAATGACATTGAGGCTTGGCATTAAAAACATCTCCCTGAAATCTATGCACATGCC
>JBKJRY010000277.1:0-8286 GCA_046593045.1 Chitinophagaceae bacterium
TTACTTCAATTTTAATGCTTTTTATAAAATCCATACTCAACACCAGTAAGCTTTTTATTCACATCTTTTCTAATGGCCGCCATTAGAAATCTTATCTAATAACTTTTTTGGGATAAAGCAAAATTTGAGTTTTGTATTTAGCACATAAGCCCTCTTTTTAGCAAGTGCAATTGAGGGAAGAATGACTAATTCATTTGACACTTTCCTTTATTATAGGTTTTTATTTAACGGTTTATAAGGAGCAGTTTAAGAATTCTAACTCTATGAATATAGGATTTGACAACTTGTTGTGAAACTCATTACTAAATTTGGAGGAGCCTTCTCTTTTTGATTGACGTTTTATTTAATTTTTTTTCAAAACAAAAAACTATTCTCCATCCCAGCATACTGCCCATATTACGTTTAACTTTTTACTTATTTTTTTTGTACAGTTCGATTGCCTCTGGTTACCTTTTCCCTGTTTCCAAAACACACTTTTCGCCGCCCAGTTCATTCACCCATATTTCTAATTCATTTAAGACTTTGGTCGCAATTCCTTTTCCCCTGCTTTCGGGGAAAGTGCACATTCTTTTAAAACCCATCATGCCCGGGGCGTAGTCTTTTATTGCACCGCAGCTTATTGGCTGATCATTTTCATAAGCAATAACCACGTATTTAATTTTTTTAATTTTATTGAACTAACCGTAAAAGGAGTGGTCTTCTCCGTCTCTTGCGCCAGGTAGGTGTCAAGGCATTTTACAATATTAATGAAATCAGGATTATCAGAATTGGTTCTTATAATGTTTATGACTCGTATTTAGTTAGGTCCCGCTTGTTTGAATTGTGCTGTGCCCGTATGCCTAAAAATACGCTCTTAGGAGCAACCATAAATTTCAGAAGTATCAGCGATAAAAAGAAGTGTTTCCAATTCCTTTTGCACCATAAAGAGGAGCGTGATCGCCTGCTTCAATAGCCCCAAGATCAGGAGCCGCACCTTTAAATCCGTCATTTACATTTGGTATTACCAGGCCTTTGTCGACTGCGTTGCCTATTGTATTTAATCTAAAATCAAGATCGGCAGCATGATAAACAGCGTGAGGCGTTGCAGGATCAGGAGGATTCAGATTTGTAAAAATATCATAGTCTATTTCCACGCCATGCTTTTCAAGTCCACTTTCATCAGAAAGATTTTTAAGCGTAACATATTGCTTTCCGTTTTTACTGGTCACTTCATAATCCCGCAATTGACCTGCCCCCGGGGATATCCAGGTATATTGATTTCCTCCCGTTTTGTTTGGGCGATAACCATCATAATCATAAGTTGAATACGCCGTAGCCATCGGAAACGCTGTAATGGGAGAGTTTTCAGCATCAATGCCAAGGAAGAGATTATTTCTAAAATGTGCATTTGAATACGTTTCCACATTCCGGTTTTCACTAATAATCGTATTGTGTAAGACGTACAGACCTGCCGGCTTTGCCATGAACTTTAGCGCAAAACCATTTGGAATGTTATATAAGACATTTCGGATAAAATACGCCGGCCCGCCAAATACAGGCTGGGCGCTAAGCCCGCACTGCCCGGCATTTACTCCGCGGTTTCTCATAACCCTGATGTTATGAACTCCTCCATCAGCTTCTATAAAATCGTCCACTACTACGTGGATGTCATTATTATAAATATCAATTGCAACTGCTTTTAAATCCTGGTCGATTTCAGGAGTACCATAAGTTGAAACATCAATACCATCATGGAAGTAAGCAATCGAATTATAGCAAATGACATGGCCTGAACCATATACCTTGATTGCGACATAACCGGTCAATTGGCTCGCCGGATATATTCCCGGGCTCGCCCAACCTTTAAGGCGATACCGGTCCTCACGTCCTATAATAACATTATCGGCTATGTAAAAATTCTTAGACCCGGCAAATTCTGTTGTTACAGCGATACCCACGTCTTCGATCCTGCAGTTCCTTATGGTGAGATTTTTAGCGCCCATCACTTCCTTTTGTCCGGCCATAAAAGCGATATCGGCATTTCGTATTGTAAGGTTTTCAAAAATATTATTTTCAGAACCTGACAAATCAAAAAGAAAATGTGCACCTGCACCGTCAATAATCGTTTCACCATCACCGGCGCCTTTTATCACGATCGGTTTCTCAATAGTAGCTTTACTTGAAAGAACATAGGTACCATCAAAAGGAATACCATTAGGCTCTACATAGTTAAGCCTGTCTGCTTTATACATTCCTGCATGCATCAAAATAATGTCACCGGGCTTTGCTCTCCTTTCATAAACAACAGACCAGTCTCCAAGCCCCGAACCATAATAGGCTGCTTTCAATCCTTCGAATGAAGGCTCTTCTTTTTTACCTTTCCAGCCGATGGGATATACATGTAATGTTCTTCCTCCTGCATATTCTTTGGGGTCTTCACGCGTACGCACTTTCACCGTTTGTACCGTCTGGCCCTTCGATCCATCGGGATCTTTCATGGTGAACCTGCATTCGTATTCGGTTTCCGGCATAAGATCTAAAATGCTGCCGGCAAAAAGATCCGGCACTGTATATTCAAGATTTTCTGCCTGACGAAAAATGCGTTCACCGCCAATCCTTAACAGCGGCAATGCTTCCTTCCACTCTTTCGTGCCCGCTTTGCGATAAGCCGTTTCCACGGTGGCATTCCGGTTGGCATCGCCGGTAAACTGCCATTCAAAACCGAGATTGATCAAGGTAGCAGGCTCCACAATAAAATTTCCCGCATGTATGCCATCCTGAGCTTTTGAAAGGTTTGGAAAAAGAAACATACCGAGGCAAAAAGCAAATAAAATTTTCATATAAACAATTTACATTTTGAAAAATAAAATTACCATTCAAGAGATGCAAGTTCTTACATCACTTTAATCGAAACAATTTTCCGGGCTTAAAATTCCTATTCCACTTTCCCAGAATAGCTAACAATGCTAAGTTCTTACTATCAGGAGGCCACGAAGTAATATTTAATGTACCCTTAAGGTACCCTGCCCTCCATAAAGATTCCACAAACCTTGGCGCTGATCCCGGTTTTCAATTTCGCAGGTGTGCTGCCTTCTACCGGGATGGTGTAAAAGAATACTCCCTCATTGAACAGTAATTGTTTTATTAAAAATAGAAATTATTGCGCTATGACGTGCCAGCGTTCCACTCCCGTTTCAGCATTGCATATTGAAATTCGCTCCCCCATTTTCCTTTAAAAAAAATATTCTCAATGAAGTGCCCTTCTTGTCTGAAGCCTGTGCTTTTTAATAAATTGATTGAGGCAATGTTTTCTGCGTCCACAGCTTCAACAACTCTATGAATGTTCTTCGTATTAAACAGGAAATTTAATAACCCGAATAGGGTCTCTTTAGCGTAACCTTGTCTTTGGTGAAGAGCTGATATAGTGATTCCTATTTCCGCAATCCCTGGTTCATCTCCGTCCAGCTTTACAGCGCAGTCACCAATAAGTTTTTGAGTTGCTTTATTTTCAATTCCATACTGAACCCATTCGCACGCTTTTCCAAATTTTTTATCCTTATGTTCTTCGATAAATCTTTTCGCCTGTTCCTCGTTCATGACATCAAAGCCCTGGTATTTTGTTACTTCAGGATTCGAACGGTATGCATGAAATTCACCAACGTCAGCAGGCAAGAGGTTTCTTATGCGCAGGCGTGTTGTTATTATATTGAGTGTTTCCAAATTTTTTCTAATTAAAGATGTGATCAAAATTAATTAATTCAGGAGCAGTTCATATTGTGTTTGTATACCTTCATTTTATTACCATCTGAAATCCGGATTTTATTTTTACTTTCAATGATCTAAATAACAGGGCTTGAAAAACGCTTTTTTTGTACTTAGCTGCAGTGTTTCCTTTAATAGTAAGCTTTATTATTGATCCTGAAGAGAACACGCTGGACAGGATCCTGGTACTGAATTTAATCCGGAACAAACGAGGGCTACGACGGAAATAATAGTTCCATTTACGCTTAAAAGTCACCTGGGGGTATTACTAATAAGGCACCGGTTCCGCATCAATATTATTTATCACATTGTCTACTTAAACTTAAAAAATGACTAACCAAAAACTGCAGGAAGTAATCAATAAAATGTTTGAAAATATCTCTGCACAGATACCCGGATATAAAAACAGTGATGCAGATTGGAGTATTTGTGATGGCAATGCTGCAGTTTGTATTATAGACGATAGGGGAAATATTTATGGAAAAATCTGGGGTAATAAGAAAGTGAGAGGACGTGGCTTTTATGATGTAGCCTATCGTAAAGCTTCGCAGGTTTGGATTACCGGGTACAAAACTGGGGAATACGAAAAGCTCGTGTTTACAGATAAACTAAACTATACTGATTTTGGAATTGAATTGCCCGACCTGATGGGTTGGGAAGGCGGCCAACCTATACAACTCGATCCCGAAACACGTATCTCTTGTGGGTTCAGTGGTTTTAGAGGCGTCAACGACCTTGCTATCGTAAAGAAGGCTGCCGAAGAATCAATGGATTCGCTTTCCCAATAAAACATGAGTTCAAAATTCTTTTATGATTTTAATTTTGTAAAAACCAATGCCGGAATTGTTGCCGGAACAATGACGGTACAGGCGATTATGAACTGTAACTTTTATATAAGTTCATTTACCGGTAAGTACGCAGCGCCTGAGTTTCTCCCATTTGTGCCAGCAGTTTTTTTAATCCGGCGAGGTTCCGTTCCAACACTACTTTTACATCTTCGTTTTCCGTATGACCAAGGATACCTATGGATCCATTGAAACCGGATGCTTTCAATTTTATCATAAGTGCCAATTCATGATCGCCTTCTCCAAGCGGAAGAATATTAAATTCATTTCCTCTCATGCCATTTAAGTTCACTGTTGTGAGATAAGGTTTGGTAACTTTTAATATATTATCAAAATCATCAACCTGCGTATGACCATGGTGGAAGTTGTAAACAATGCCCACATCTTTTAGACCGGAAGCTTCAATAATTTTCACTTCATTCGTCGGCTTTCCAAACCAGTCTTCATGATTATACAACGCAATCATGCAGCCGATTTCAGCCGCACGTTTATGAATATATTGAATAGTCTTTGCCGCCTTTTGTATCTTTTCTTCATCAGTCAGGCCATCGAAAAAATTGCCAGGAAAGCTTACCCACAAGGCTGTTTTCGTATTGGTCTTTGCCAATGTTTTAAGAATGGTTTCACTGGCTTCATCCAACGTTTGATTCTTGAAATCATTCACCCAAAACCAAACTCCTTTCAACGCGATATTGTGCTTTTTTAATGTTGCAAATTCGTGCTCCATATTTGGTAAATCCTTTTCCCGCCAATCATACACAAAAGAAGTGATGCCAAGGTCATTTAACATGGCTGCCCGCTCTTCAGCGTTTCTCTTTTTACTGTCATATGGAACAATACACCATGCCAGCAGGTTATTTTTCGAAAACAGTAACTCGTTCCCTGTTGAGGTGGTTTGCGATTTTGCAGCGAAACTGCTTACCAGCAGCAGAATAACGGCTAAGCTTACATGCAATTTATTATTCATGCTAATGTTGTTTAAGAGATTAAAATTGAGATACGCGACGCGAAGAAGTAAAGAGAAAATTTAGCGTCTTTCCTATTCTACTTTACATAAAATCATTTATTCAGCAATTTATCAGCAGCCAATACCATAAACATAAGATTTGAACTTCCGCCTCCTAATACATACTCCGTCTGTTGCCACAGGTAAGGCCACTCAAGTAATTCAGGGAAATCTGGCCGGATCAATGCGGTACCTGACCCTACTCCACCGGGGATATAAGACCAGTCATCGCGATTAATACCATAAGCAACTGTAAGCGAACGGGAACCGACACCAGATGCAAAAGATGAAGTATTAGAACCCGGGTGAACACCAAGTACAAAATTCATTGCATCAAGCATGTATGTATCCGGAAAGATATCAGGGAAATAAGTGTGCAGAAAATATTGCTGCACTCCAAAATCTTGTATCCCCCATCCGGCACCCCAGATGTCGGGCTCGTAGGGCATTCCATAGGGAGTCTTTTTCCCTGCAGCATCTACACGAGTACGATAGTCCTTCACTGCTGCCATAATCTTGTTATTAAAAGCGTCATCCTTTATTTGCGATATAGATCTGCCTACAAGCCAGCCTGTGCGTTCTATATTTTTAGCAATATCGTCTGCATTGTCTACCAGGAAGTCACTATATTTTTTGTTACCTGTTGTTTGTAACAATTCTACTGCTAATTGCACTCTTTGCATATGGCTGCTCTCTTTCGTTTTATCCCAAAGTCCTGTCGCCAGTTTCAAACAGTCATTTGCCAATTCATCATTAAACCCTTTCAACACTCTTGATGCTGCAGCCATGCCTGCAGCCGCCTTTAGTTCCCGGCCGGGATTATTTTCAGTAAAAACCCAACGGTCATCAGGTGAGTTGGCCTCACCACTAACCCTGCTCGTGCCATTTATTAATTTGTTATTGGTCTGAATTTCCATAAATGACAGGTCTCCTTCTTTTGCATCGAATGGTTTATTATCACTCATAGTGGCAGCGTCTCCAAGGTGTGAATATTGCCTCCTCGTTGGCGAAATAATTCCGCGGTAAAGACGGCCCATCGATTTATATCCACCTACTACTGTCAAGGCTCCGTGCTCGATTTGTTGAAGCAGGTCATTCTTGCCATCGGGCTGGTTCAATTCAACAATGTGTGTTTTTTGATTGATGGATGTATTATCATAGTTTAAATGAAATTGCTCATATTCCATCGACATGATATATACTTCTGTAGCCTGCGATTCTACTCTTAAATCATAATCTCCGGCATCGTGCCATCCCCCAATGTTTAATCCGGGAACTGTCTCGCCCGGCTTATATTTAGTAAGAGTAGATGGCCCCTGTATATAACCGTCAAAATGATTATGGTTAATGGCCGCCATGCGTGCATCATCCATGTGACAGAGGCCATGCCATACACGCGAACGATCGTTAATCCGCATGTGACACATTTGTACAGGTAAGAAATATTCAAGTACCGGTTGCCAAACGTTACGTTTATAAACATCTGCGTTTATCTGGAAAGGTTCCGTTAAATAGTCTCCGTATTTCACCTGGTACATGCCCGGTTTTTTTATGGCGGAAAAATCAAACTGCAGGTAATGATAGCGAAGAAAATTACCCCATTCTTTGGGCGACGACTCTAATACTTTATTCAGTCCCCCATTTTCTGAAACGCGAAATAAAGTGGCGGAAGATCGCTGCTGATCGATACGATCCAGTTCTATCATTGCGATTTTTTCCTGTCCCGGATGGTAACCCACCTGCGATACCTGTACAACCGGATCGTACTTCCAGCCAGGGATGGCATTCGGTGTCACCAGCCACTCAACAGCATTTTTAGTTGCACCTTTAGCAATAATGGAACGTACCACAAACCAGCCGCTCTGAACCAATGCCCTGCCATCAATCAATTGCAGTCCATTATCTTTTACATTTTCAATCGTCATCCGGAACTTGTCTGTCTCAGGTGCAATCATAAGTTTCCTGCCTGTTGCAATCGGGTCAATTTCATATGTTCCATCTTTATCGCGTTTACCCGGTCCGCTAGCCTGTCGAGGAAAGATTCCAAAACTTTGGTCCATATAGTAGCTCTTGCCAAAAAGGTTTCCGGGAAACAGCTCGAATATAAAGCCCACTTTACCGATCCACTCATCTGGCAACGGCTTATCAAGATCTACAATGATGCGGAAGGACTTTCCTGCAGGTGTAATCTTAACGGTATAACCAAAATTAAGTTTAGGATAAATAATGGGACCAAATCCCTTTCCATCTTTTGCAGAATCAGGATATTCCATGTGAACGCTTATGACTTGATTTTCCCTGTCTACCATCCGCGTCCCAACTTTAGGTTGCGCATGGCCGGGACCCGGCGTTGACTCTAAACGTATATCACCATTGGAGCCAACCCGAACTCCATTTTGAATTATGCTGATACCACTCTGGTGACCGCCGGGATAATAGTCCTGGGCCAGCATCACATTTAGTCCCGGCATTTCAAGGTATTCGAGATCATTTATTTTGAGCGATTGTGTGTCTTTCTGTTGCTGACCATAGCAATCAGTAAAGACGATTTGAATAAAAAAGATAAATGCAAATAATAAATTGGTTCTATTAAACTTCATGTGGGGCTACATATTTACTAAAATTAAAATTATGACAGTGTTTGTTTCCAAAGAAACGGGAGTACCTATTTACTTGTCAAAATTTTTATCAATG
>JBKJRY010000293.1:0-7310 GCA_046593045.1 Chitinophagaceae bacterium
AATAAAATCTGCGACTTTGGCATCAGAAGCACTGCCGCTCACATCGTCTTTCGGAATGATAATATCACCCAGCACGGTGATGGTCGCCATTTCTTCAGGAGTAAAAAAAGTTTCTTCTCTCAACTTTTTATTCATTGCCTTTTCTTCTTCCATCCGGTCTGCCTGGTCGGCATCCTTTGATGCAACCGCTGCGTTTTTCGATTCCTGTTTGTCTGTGTCCTTACATGCATCAAGAAGCAAACCGGTAGAAGCCGTTCCGATTATTAATGCTTTGATGGATTTACGTCTGTCCATAGTAGTTAATTTTACAAATATGCAAAGTGATTTTGTCTATTTAAATATTTTGTTTTTTCAATTCATCCACAATGTGTTCCGAGGCACGCATAGCTAGTGCTAAAATTGTCCAGGTAATATTCTTATCAGCCTGCGATACAAACTGGCCACCATCTACGCAAAATACATTCTTAGAATCATGTGCCTGGCTCCAGCTGTTGAGGGCAGATTTTTTTGGATCACTGCCCATGCGTACCGTTCCCGCCTCGTGTATTATGTTGCCGGGATTAGCTAATCCATAATTTTCTTCAGGGCCATCATCTCCATAAGTAATTACAGCACCCATATTATGCATTATCTCCTTGAAAGTTTCTTTCATATGTTTAGCCTGGTTAATTTCATAGCTGCTGTTTTTTGTATTGAAGCGTAACACAGGTATCCCATATTTATCAACAACCTCAGGATCTATTTCGCAATAATTTGATGCCAGGGCTATTCCTTCTCCACGGCCCGCAAAATTGATACCGGCACCATACAGATAACGGTAATCATCTTTTAAAGAAATGCCATAGCCTCCGGGTTCCTTGGTTTTACCTGTCTTCTGGTAAGCACCATTCATTTTTTCTATACCAAAGCCAAGCCCATATCCCGGCTGATTCATACCACCTCCATACTCGATATGGTATCCTCTCGGGAAATCCAATTTTTTATTATCGAGCCACCAGGGTGAGTAGATATGCATGCCCCCAACTCCATCTTCATTGTATCTTTTTCTGCCAAAGAGTTGTGGTAAGAATCCCCCCATAGATGCTCCAGTTGAATCGTGTAAATATTTGCCAACAACATCACTGGAATTCGCAAGGCCATTAGGATGGCGTGTTGATTTCGAATTCAATAAAAGCCGTGCACTTTCACAGGCGCTTGCGGCAAGCACCACAACTTTTCCTTCGACCTGGTATTCCTGCATATCTTCTTTATTTATATAAGATACACCTGTGGCAAGACCATCCTTATTCGTAATCACCTCCCGAACCATCGCGTTGGTGACCAGGTCAACATTACCAGTCTCAATAGCAGGTTTTATCAAAACAGAAGATGAAGAAAAATCTGCATATACTTTGCAACTGCGGCCACATTGTGCGCAAAAAAAGCAGGCACCTCTTTCCTTATTTATTTGCTTTGTAAGTATAGAAAGCCGCGATGGAATAACAGGTACTCCAACAGTAGCGGCCCCTTTTTGCAAAAACAATTCGTGAAGTCGTGGTTTCGGGGGTGGCAGAAAAATACCATCGGGATCATTCGGTAAGCCTTCCATACTTCCGAAAACTCCTATAAGTTTGTCTATCTTATCGTAATAAGGTTTTACATCATCATAGCCAATTGGCCAGTCATCTCCGAGACCATCAATACTTCTTCTCTTAAAATCTTTGGGGCCAAATCTTAATGAGATTCTTCCCCAATGGTTTGTTCTGCCTCCAACCATTCTTGCACGCCACCATTCCCATTTGGTACCTTCTGTGTGGGTGTATGGCTCACCATCAATTTCCCATCCCCAATAGCATCCGTCAAAATCTCCGAAAGGCCTGAATTTTGTACTTGCGCCACGGCGTGGAGATTCCCAGGGGTTCTTCAATTGTGATGAGTTTTTAGCAGGATCATAATCCGGACCTGCCTCCAGGAGACAAACTTTTAATCCTGCTTTGGCAAGGACATATGCTGACATTCCTCCACCAGCACCTGAGCCAACTATTATTGCATCATACTGTTTTGATTTTTTTTTGATTTGCAAGGGATCGCCCATTTCGTAAAATTTAGTTTAGAATTTCAATGAATCGTTTGTAATAATAAATATCATTTCGAAGATGCATCATTTATTTTGAATTGCACATTGCCCTAATGATAAAATTATGGTTTCTGCTGTTTATATGATAAAAATAAAAGAAAGGCAATATACAAATAGTTTGCGCGGGGACAGTTTTTTAAAAATTATTTTTAATATATTTTATTGATTAATATTTTCTTTATAATTCATATATTGACCATGTGATTTCAAATGGAAAATTAATTTATTAAAAGAAAAGATTAACCAGGCCAGCAAGTTATTTGTTTTCTGAAGACGCAAAATTATTTTGCCAACTGTTTAAATTAACAAGATGCATTTTGAAGAGATAAAACTATCAGCGAAGCAACTCTCTTCGCTTTACAATTTTTACAAAGATGTATTAGAGTTGCCAGTGAAATATGTTAGTAATAAAAACATTGTAATTGATGTCGGAAGGTCTAAATTAATTTTTGAGAACTTCGACGACGAACCAGGCGCATTCTATCACTTTGCCTTTAATATCCCATCCAACAAATTTGAGGAGGCATTTACATGGCTTCAAAATAAGGTAGAGCTTTTATGGCTGGATGACTATAAAAGCTATGTTGCCGATTTTGTTAACTGGCATGCAAAATCTGTTTACTTCCTGGACCCGGCGGGAAATATCCTGGAACTTATTGCAAGATTTGATTTGAAAGACCTTGCTGATGAAACATTTTCTTCAAATCAGTTTCGAAATATCAGTGAAATCGGCCTGGTGTCTTCGAATGAAAATTTTGACGGGTTTGCATGTTCATTAATCGATAAATACCAATTGAAATATTTTTCAAAGCAACCGCCACTACCACATTTCAGAGCTATTGGCAACGATGAAGGCCTCTTCATTATCGTTCCTGAAAATCGAAACTGGTTTTCCACGAACAAGCCTTCGGGTATTTTTCGACTCGAAGTTGTATTTGAAAACGAGCTTACATCCCATAGACTGAAGATTTAATTAAAATACTACTGCAAATAGGTTTGAAATATTTTAATAACCCGGCATGTTTTACAAAATTTTTAGTTTAACAATTTTTGGTAAAGTTCTTGAAAGATTATGCGCAAAGAAAATGGATGAATAAGATAAACCTGTTGATCGCCTTATTCTTAGTTGGTTTTGCATTACACAGTTGCCACAAAAAAAATTACCCTGCTAAAACTCCTGAAAGATCTGTGGAAAATAATGCTCCGGTTCCCACTGTAAATAGCGATTCACTGGTAGTTGCTGTAAAACGTAAACCTAAGGTGCCTGTAGCCAAAGTGATTACAGTAGATGATAATGCAGCACACAAAAGTGTAGACGGAAGATTGTATTATGATGTACTGGGACATCGCTACTGGAAAAATTATAAGGATGGAAAATATTATTTATTTGATAAATCGATGTATACCGATCCTGCTTTCAAACCAAATTAACTGTGTTTACAAAGATGATTTAGAATGGCTCACCTGATAACCGATCGGCTTTTTCAAGTCTATCAATAATGCTGGCAGCTGGCGATTTTAAAACTACTTCATACAAATCCTTGCGGCGATCTTTTAAATTTTGAACGCTTCCATGATTGTGCAATGCCTTTAATGACAGAAGATCAACATCAGAAATTATGATCATTTCCGTGTTGGGTGTTGCTTCTGCTTTTATACCATTTACCGGAAATGCAAAATCTGAGGGAGTAAGCACAGCCGCCTGGGCAAACTGGAGATCCATATTGGTAACTTTTGGAAGGTTACCCACATTACCGGCGATTGCTACGTAACACTCGTTTTCTACCGCCCTCGCCTGGGCGCAAAAACGTACACGGTTATACGCGTTTTGTGTGTCCGTTAAAAACGGCACAAATAAAATCTGCATGCCCTGGTCAGCAAGTATCCTGGATAGCTCAGGAAATTCAACATCATAGCAAATAAGTATACCAATTTTTGCAACATCAGCTTGAATCACTGCGACCTTATTCCCCCCGGATATTGCCCATTCATATTCTTCTGAAGGAGTAATATGGATTTTGTGTGAGTATTCTATCTTACCATTCCGGTGGAAAAAATAAGCAGTATTATAGAGATGATCATTTTCGAGCATTGGCATGCTTCCGCCTACGATATTCACATTGTATGATATTGCCAGTTTTGAAAATTCTTCGACCAGCTTTGGAGTAAATTTAGCCAGCTCTCTTATAGCCTGCACAGTTGGCAAATCATTAAAAGCTCCGAGCAGCGGAGTATTAAAAAGCTCTGGGAATAAAATAAAATCTGATCCGTAATCGCTCACTGCATCTACAAAATATTCTACGCTCTGCAAGAGGTCTTCCATTTTGTTATATGGCCGCACCTGCCATTGCACGCAACCAATCCGTACCACTGGTTTGGCAGTAAGCAACGAACTTTGCTCCAGCTCATAATATATATTGTGCCATACCAGTAATGTTGCAAATCCCATAGACTCTTTATCCTCGGGCAAATAGTTTTTACTCACCAGCTTTACCTGAAAATCGTTGGCCAATTGAAAACTCAATGTTGGATCGTGAATTTCTCTCCTCTTTACATTTTCTATAAATTCTTTGGGCGACATCTTTTCCGCGTATAAATGATATTTTGGAATGCGCCCCCCGGCAACAATGGCCTTTAGATTCAATTGCTGGCAAAGATTTTTCCTGGCTTCATATAACCGGCGTGCCAGGCGCATACCACGGAAGGTAGGATCTATAAAAACTTCTATACCATATAAAACATCTCCCTCCGGGTCGTAAGTGTCAAAAGTGTAATTCCCGGTAATTTCACGGTAAGTATGCTTGTCGCCAAACTCATCATAGTTTAGCCTAAGGCACAATGCGCAACCGGCAACTTTTCCATCCACTATCACAGCGATTTGTCCTTCGGGAAACATGTCTATCAATTTGCTTAAAGATTCTTCTTGCCAATACTGCCCTCCCATGCTGGCATATGCCTTTACCATTGCCACTTTTAGTTGTTTATAATCGTTTATAGTTAGTAATCTTACCTCAATTGATACGTTTTCCATATAATATTATGTAATTAATATAAAATAAAATATAGTCTATTTATTTTAATAAAAATGAAATTAAATCTTTTAAGTCATTTGCTTCCGGCAATTCAGACAATAGGGTATTTCGGAGTATGAGTTAGATAAATAAAGAGAAGTTTGAATTATTTTAAATTTATAGCCGCGTGGATGATATGTGATAGATCTTCTTCTTTTGATAATTTAAATGGGCAAGTGTTCGTGCCCACGCATTTTTTAAAAAATAAATAAAACCGACGATAAACCTTATTCCGTAATCGGTGCCTCCACCGACCGCATTATGAAGACAAAAAGATAAATGCAAAGGAGTTCGAATGAAATATGTCGCATTTCACCCCTTAAATGTCAGCTTCACACTCTTCAAACTCACGGATGCGACATAACTTTGCATTGTATTTGAAAGTATTCCGCCCCCTAATAATTATTAACTTTTAAAAAATTAAAAAATGGCAAGTGTCAGCACGTATCTGAATTTTCCGCGTAATACAGAGGAAGCATTCAACTTTTATAAAACCGTTTTTGGAGGCGAGTTTTTTGGGAATGGTATTATGAGAATGGGCGATGTTCCCGCATCTCCTGCTAATCCCCCAATGGCAGAAGCAGATAAAAACCTGGTGATGCATGTTGAGTTGCGCATTCTAAACTCTCATACTTTAATGGGAACTGATGCACCGGAATCCATGGGATTTAAAGTAAACTTTGGCAATAACAGTTATATGAATTTGCAGCCGGATACCAGGAAAGAAACAGTAGAATTATTTGACAAATTATCAGCGGGCGGACAGGTAACAATGGACTTGCAGGATATGTTTTGGGGCGATTACTTTGGAACCTGTACGGATAAATTCGGAGTGTTGTGGATGTTTAATTGTAATGAAAAGAAATCATAATTAAAAGGAGATCAACATCGTTTTGATCTCAAAATTTATTTTATAAGATGACAACAAAAGAAATAGCCGACCGGTTGATAGATATGTGCCGCAAGGGGAGAGTGGAAGAAGCTAAAGAAGAATTATTTGCCTGGGATATCATTAGTATTGAACCGGAGGAAGGTATTTTGTCTAAAGAGACCAAAGGCATGGATGCTATAAGAAAGAAAGCTGAATTGTTTATTTCTAAAGTGGAAAATTTTTATCACAGCACTATCTCGGAGCCGGTGATAGCCGGTGATTATTTTTCCATTTCATGGGATACCGATATACAAATGAAAGGAGAAGAACGCAAAACTATGAGCGAATTATGCGTGTATAAAACAAAGGATGGCAAAATAATTTCTGAGCAATTCTTTTATTAAACAAGGAGAGTTGCCAATTGCCTAATATCACTCACTTCCAACACATTTTTATTATAACCAACTCTTACCGAATTAATCATTGCTTTGCCAACTTCTTCCATCGTCAACACGCTCTTTGGAGAAAATGCTTTAACGATCTTCACTATAAATTTAAAAAACGGTTTCCAGTTTTTCTGATCCGGGAAAGGCTGCATAACGCCCGGCCTGAAATTATATTCCGCTTTAAACGGAAGCTTCGCCAGGTCGTTTTCCGTTTTGCCTTTTACACGTGCCCACATCAATCTGCCTTTTTCACTACTGTCTGTTGCGGCGCCAGATATATAAGTAAAAACCATATTGTTGTTTAGTTCAAGCAGCACTTTTGCAAATGCCATCGTGGTATCGTATGTAATGCGGGTGTATTTATCTTCCTTCATACCTATGGAGGTTATGCCGGCACAGAAAAAACAGGCGTCATAACCTTTAAGACTAACCGTAAAATCACTTAACTGAAGGAAATCGGGGACGATCAATTCCCTTAATTTGGGATGCTGCATTTCATAATGCCTGCGGTTAACTATCAACACCTCACTCACTGTTGGGTTTTGTAAGCACTCAAACAATACACCTTCGCCTACCATGCCCGTAGCACCTGTGATGATGAATTTTAAATCGGTCATTACATTTTGTATTTATAAAGCGAAGATCGGTAGAAAATTGCAAGGCGGTTTGTTGACCCAAATTTCGCAAACATCGAGAACCATGTCTAATAAGTTTCAGAATGGGGAACACAATTTTTATTTTTCCCCCTGTGTTGATTTTAAAAGATTTTTTCTGGTTTCAAATCAAAGAACCCCTTACCCATAAAC
>JBKJRY010000334.1:0-35129 GCA_046593045.1 Chitinophagaceae bacterium
CCTCTTAATAGGTTTGATACGGCAAGAAACCCAATATTTTTCCAACATTTTCTTTATATAATATTCCCATCTTTAACACTTCATTAATTCTTATACACTTTTATATAATCTACAATAAATACATCGGGGAAAACAGTATGTTTTAAATCCTTCATTTCATTCGGGAGTTCCATACTTAAAATAATATACTGATCGATTTGAGATATCCCTTTTGTTACTTCATAAAATTTATAACCATCTATATAGAAAATGTATTTTTCAGGAGTCCATTCCAGAGCAAACTTGTGAAAGCCACTACTAACCCCTTTCAAGTAACTCTGCATACCATGGGTAGTATGTTGATCAGGGCCATAAGGCCCCCACCATACATTGTGCGATACGATATCGGTACCGAGCTTTTTAAAAAACTCCATAATATCTATTTCGGCTCCAAACAAGGAAGGGTTGTTATCGCCGTTTGAAAGCTGTGGCGACTGAAGCCAGAAAGCACCCCATACACCCGCTGACTGCTGAAGTTGCGCACGACATTCGAAATAGCCGTACTTACTCATAAACTTGTCTTGTGTACCTACTGCACTAATAAAAATACTATCGCCCTTTTTTAATGCGAGTAGTTTGAGGTACCCGTCTTCTACCTTTACTGCTTCTGAAGATACATATCCTAATGCGCGGGGACCAATACCGCGTATCGCCCATTTTGAAGTATCCAGTTTATGTCCATTAAATTGATCTTGCCAAAACAGCTTATACCCGAGTTTTTGAGAAGTATATTTTTTGCGTGATGCTGGCCCTTGTGCCGGTCTTTGTGCGAAGCAAATGACGGAGACAGATATACCTGCGATAAGAGACAATATATATTTCATTCAGTCTTGATTAGGTTATATTTTTTACCTGGATGGCCAAAAATTGGCTCAGAAGTACACTAAAACCCATACGATTTATGCTAAATTTTTATCCCGAAGTAATATTAAGTACTTTATCAATAAAACGATATGCTTCGAGGCGAACCCCTGGCGGAAAATCATGTTCAGAGTTTGGATATCGAACTTCCATTTTATCTTTTGCTCCCAAAAAATCATAAACTTCCGATACTTCAGTTACCCCTTTTTTGACACCTTTTACATCAAAATTGCCATCATTCAATGGAGAATTTGAAAAAAATGAACGTGGGGCCAGAGAGGCGATGACTTCATCAAAATCAAACGGTATTTTCTTTATATCCAGATCATATTTATCACGTAATAGCGGCATATACCGCTCTTGTGCCCATGGGCCTAAAATGCCTCCATACTTTTTACTAACTTCTTCCCCTGCATTATAATAATCCATTAATGTCCAACCACAACTTGATACAATCACCTTTAATCGATTATCAAAAGCGCCGGTGAATATTGCATTGTGGCCTCCTAATGAATGGCCGATAACGCCAATACGGCCTGGGTCTACGTCTGCCCTGGCTTGTAGTAAATCAACACAACGCATATTGTCAAATATGCTTTTCATCATTCCTGATTGATACCTATCTGTTTTAAAATCGTAATTTTTTAAATCCCCAAAGCTGGGATAATCCGGCGCAATGACTATATATCCCCGTTTCGCCAATTCCTTGGCATACCCAAGATTGATATTATGTCCCTGGCCATCTACGCTCTTTTTCCCGATGCGATCAGTTTCATGAAGTGCCAACATTGCGGGAAACTTTTCTTTTCCGTTTTGTTTTATTGGAATATACAAATATGCAGGCACACTTTCGTTTTTTGCAACCGTAAAACTGATAGCCTGGCGGGTATAATTTTCTTCTTTTATTTCATTAAGAATTCGAATATCCATACCTGGCAAATTCAAAAAATCCGGAAGGCTACCCATTGCCTGCTGCATTCCCTCAAGTATTTGTTGACGTTTTATTTCCCACTCAGCTAAAGTAGCTACAGGCCTTTTCATACCATTTGAATCTACATAAAACAGTAAGTCAGATTTTTGAAAATTACCGGATCGCTTAATGACATTCCCAAAAGAGGAACCGGGATTCAAAAACATTAATCCAAGAGAACTAATTGCTGTCGAAGTAATGAATTGTCGTCTGCTAAAGCTGCTTTTTCCCATTTTATTATATTTTAAATACCGAGCCTGCAATTCTGTATGTGGCCCTTCTTCAAACATATAGATACTCTAAGGTATAGCTTTTAGAAACAGTTGTCACACTACCATATCACCACCCCTTAAACCCACTTATAAATGTTATTGGCCCACAAAAGATTCGGATTAGGTACCCGCTTTTTGAACATCATGAATTGTATAACTTGCATCCCGCTCAACCCTGGTTTCAGAAATGATTTTGTCTCCGATGATGCTGCTATCTATAAATATTCTTGAATCCACTTACACCAGCCTTTGCCATCACTGTCTTCGAAGGGCGATCCGGAACACCCCTTAGAAAAGATGGTTAAAATTTCACTTCCCTTTACCTTTCCAAGAATAGTTGAGAGGGTAAGTGGAAGATCCGCAGAGACATCCGAACCGCCAGCTTAATCTAAATATTTTCCCAGACAAATTTCTATACAGTTAACAGAATTAATCTAACTCAGGGGGCAAATTTCCATAAGTCCACGGTCCATGAAACGGCGGCGGTGGAGGAGGTACAGGAGTTTCGCCGGGCGTCATTTCATTGGCCAGATCGATTCCTGTATTGGCAAATTGCCGGCCGGCAGAAACTTCCAGGTTACTGTATGAAGTAAGCCTTGTTTCGTACCCTCCCCCATGAGCCCCCATCGCTTCTTCAGTTGGAACATAGCCAACACAACCATTTGCTAATTCAACTACAAAGGTGAACGGGAACTTGCTGGCTTCCTTTATATCAAGACCATATTGAACAAAATATTCTGAGGGATTTGATATAAATACTGTAGGACCCACCTGGATAGCCTGTACTTCTACCTCTACCTCAGGACGCACCTGCTCTACTGCGTCCAGCATCAAAGTCTCTTTCGCAAAGGTCCATTCCACCTGGCCAGCCTTTTCAGGGCCTTCTTTCACCAGCTCCAGAGCATGCTTCACTTTAGCAGGTGACGGCACCCTACGTTTTACCTTCCAGACCTTCTGACGAATATCCAGGGGTATGTCACTTCCGGCTCCACGCCGAATAAGCAGCAATGTTTTATAAGCTTCCGCGCCTACACGGCCCCCAACAAGTTCCCTCCATTCTTCAGGTGCAGGATTTTGATATTTCGCAAGATTATCTACCTGCGTAATATCACCGCACGCACCTTGCATAAAAACGACAGGCAATGCAGCATTTCCCGTAGCGCCGCGTAATGTACTTTCCATCGCTCCTACCCAATTGGCAGAAATGCCCCCGGGGTTGGTTGTATTGTGGCAGGCAAAGTTGACTATCACACCAAGCAAATTATCCTTCAAATCCCAAACGCCAATCGTACCAACTTGTGGATCAATCGGTGCCGCATAATCAATTATATCAGGATTCCCTACGCCCGGATGCGAAAAAGTCAATCCATTTTTCATACGAAGCCGCCGGTTGAAAGATACTTTGTCTTCATGGCCTATGCCAACTGCAAGTTTTGCATCAGTGCGGGCGTCATCCGCCAATATAACCGCCTCTACAATCTGACTTTTCAGGTATTGTATAAAACCGGGATCTGAAACGATAGATTTATTGTTCACCAGGTCCTTCACAAGAGGGGAAGCTTTATCGTAATCACCCGGCTCCGACATCCCAATCGGGCCTGATGAGTGAGAATGCGATGCTCCAATCATTATCGCACCCGGACTAATGCCGCAACGTTTCTGAATTTCCGCGCGGACTTCCTGCACAACCGATCTCGTAATAAAGAGTAAATCAAGCCCGACAAGCGCAACCTTTTTTTTTCCATCATCAAATACCACAGCGCGAACTTTACATTGATCATGAAATGTACGATGATAATTTTTGCCATAATTCCCGGGCTCTTCCATACCGATATCAGGTGTGATATCCCGCTCAGCAAAACCTGCTTTAAAAACGGTATCGGATTTCTGATTGCCTGATGCAAGAGTTGGCCCAACAAATAGGCAACCAAAAAGTAATGTCAGAAAAAATTTCATAATCGCATTAATTTAAATATTTACAAAAATTGGTTTACATTCCTCACACATAATAATTACGCCGCCTTTTATGGGCTAAACAACTGAGTTCGATTTGAAAATGAACGTTCGAACCTTTTCAAAGTGCACCTCATACAAAAATTTGTAGTAAGGCTGTTGACTCGATTATATATAAAGCACTGAAAGAATACAATTCTAACATACAAAACAGCACTCAAATACAACACTTATTACCAACCAGGATTTTGCCTTAAATTTGGATTCAATGCTAATTGCTGTGAGGGAATGGCAAATGACTTCTAATTTTTCTCCTTTTCTTCTTTTATAATAGAAGTCTCAATTTTCTGTCGTGGCTCATGAAAGAAAATCATGAAAATTATCAGCACAATCACTGCTCCCCATGCCGGTAAAATCCAGATGCCCTGCCAGTCATGAGCAATACTACCAACCGGTGTAGTCAGCGTATGCGACGCTAAGGAAATGCCAGCCAGTTGAGTACCAACAAATGCGCCTATCCCCCAAAGTATAAATGCGATTAATCCCTGGGCCGCACCACGAATCCGCTCATTCGCTTCACTATCCACGTAAAGTTGCCCGGTAATAAAAATAAAATCGTAGCAAACTCCATGAATCAAAATTGCAGCATACACAAATGCTGTTTGCATTGAAATAGCATCAACGCTTCCCGCCAGTAGAAAATAACGAGCGGCCCATGCGAGAATGCCAATAAAAATAGTCTTCTTATAACCAAGATAACTTAATATCAATGGCAGTAAAAGCAGGGATATAAAATCAGACACCTGCGCTAAGGACATTTTCGCAACTGTATATTTCCAACCCAATTCAGTAACGTATAAATTCATGTTGACAAAATAGAAATAGAGAGGAATACAGATGAGAAACATACATGTAATAAAAATAGCGAAGGAAGGTTTTTTCAGAAGCGCCAGCGCATCGAGCCCGAGAATTTCACTGAGCCGCACATCTTTTCCTGTTTTTTTGGGAGGTGTATGTGGCAAAGCAAGTGAGAATAGTCCGAGAAGTATGGAAGATGTTCCTGCAATATAGAACTGCATTGCAGACTGCTCACTTTCAAATATAATGCTTAATGTTACACCTCCGGCAATCCAACCTACAGCAGAAAAAGCTTTAACAAAAGGCAGGTCCCGTCTGGGATTGGCAAGATGATGGAGCGATAAGGAAGTGCCGAGGGCAAGCGTTGGAACATACGAAGCACAATAAATAATCAGAATTGGATAGAAAGAACCAAATGTTGTCATCTGTGGAAGAATAAATAATAATAAGCCACCCACAAGACCGAGAAATGCCAATATTTTTTCCGAAGCGAAATACCGATCTGCAATCAATCCCACAAAAAAAGGCGAAATCATAGCTCCTATTGCAAATGCCCCATAGGCCAGGCCAATTTGTTCACCTTTAAACTGAAGTGTTTTGCTTAGATAAGTTGCCATACTGACGTACCACGATCCCCAGACAAAATACTGAAGGAACATAAAAAACGAGAGCCTGACCTTAAGTTGCGTTTGCATAATGACAAATATGGTTTTAATACATGATGAATAGGCACTACCCAGTTATAACTGAGGTCTGACGTTCGGTACCGATCGCACTCTACAATTCCTTAATGTGTAAAACTTTCCTTTCTGAACCTTATAAATAATCGGGCTTATGCACCGAAAATCCCTACTACTTTAATGTTTTTAAATATTCCAGTAAGTTAGCCATATCGTCTTTATTTATGGAAGTTTCCAACCCTTCAGGCATTAATGAAACCGACATAGGCGCCATTGATTTTATGTTACTTTTTAAGATGGTCTGTACAGCGCCCCCCGGACTTTTCAGAATGAGACTTGAAGCATTCTCGGTTTCTATTATACCTGCAAATGTTCCTCCGTTTGAGGTTTCAATAGTATAGCCTTCATAGCCGGCGGCGATAGTATTGTTAGGATCTAAAATCATAGTAAGAAGATTGATCTTCGTCTGGTTACTTAGTGCATGCAGGTCAGGAGCAAAATTAACCCCTACCCCATCTAATTTATGACAAACACTGCATACATTCTTAAATACAACCTTTCCTTTAGCCGGATCACCGGTAACTGTGGAGGAAACGTTATAATCAATAATTACTTTCCCCCGGTCTCCTCCTACAAGGTCTTTAAATATGCCCTCTGCCCTTTCTCTGATTGTGGAATCCGAATTTGTTAATAATCGATTTTGGGCATTTCTGCTTATCCATGACGGTTTTATCTTACCACTTTCTATTGCGGTAATCAAAGCTTTCGAGCGGGTAGGCCGGGCCAAAAACCCTGCCTCTACTGCATCATGAACTTTAGGATTAAGGCGATCCCACTTGTTGAGTAATAGATCGGTGAATAAGTCTTGTTGATTTCTTAAAAGAACATTTACTACTGCAAGCTGAATGTTTGAAGACTCATTGGATCCAAGCATTTTTTCAAATAAGGAAAAAGAATCTCCTTTAGGATCTAACCCTATGATTTTAATAGCCAAAATGCGGCTGTAAATTAACTGCTTTCCATCGGATACAATAGCTTTTGCAGTATTTATAATATTGGTCAATTCAACAGAAGGTATTAATTGCCACCTGGATGCCAGGTCAATCGCTGCCTCTCTGACGTTTGATGATTTATCTGAGATCAATGACATTAATCCATACTGGCCTTCAGTACTTAATTTAATTTTGTTGGTATTTCTCATCATTCCATCCATCATACCTTGCAAACTTGAAACAATTACACCGGTATCTTTTACCTCAGATATCATTTTCACAAGCGAGGACATTTCCTTCTCTTTATATTTAGCTCCAACGATAGATGTTATTTTTCTCAAAAACTCCCGTTTGTCAACTTTTTGTGAATCAACTTTAACTTGAAAGTCTTTAAAAGCTTCGTACCACTCAATTGCATTCTCTGATGCACCTAACAAAACAGCGCTTTGAAACCAATTGTCATTGATATGTGTCGAAATAATGCGGTTCAAAGCCTGGAAAACCTGCGGGTTTGATTTTGCTGCATTACTTAAACTTAATGCCACCTGGAATTGAACAAATGGATCTGAGTCGGAAGAAGCGCCGATGACCCTATCAAAAATATTTTTGTTCTTCATCCTGCTTTCTGCCAGCAAAACCGCCTGCGTTCTTACAAGGGAACTGGCATCCTGAAAAGCCTTTTCCAATAAAGTGTCTGATAAAGAGCCTAAGCCTTCCAGCGTCCATAAAGCATTCATGGTACCTTCCGGACTTATACCTGCGGACAATAAATCTTTAATCAAAAGCACGGCTGCGGCATCTTTGCGATCCACCAGCAATCGTTGAGCATTCATTCGCCACCACATATTTGGATTATTCAAATACCCAACCAGGCCTTTAATGTCAATCTTGCTTAATTCAGGTAATTTCTTTTTTTGAGCCTTAAAGTCTTTGGGTACAATTCTATAAATTCTGCCAAGGTCATTCCCTTCTAAAAAATCGGATTCTTTTATCTCTCCTGCGTGCGTATAGAATCCTGTGGAATCAGCCATGGCTAACCAATCGGGGTGCTCTACTAACTTGCGATAAAAATCCACCACATACAGAGCGCCATCCGGCCCCACAGTTAAATTAACAGGGCGAAACCAACTGTCGGTGGACGTAAGAAATTCCTTTCCCTCTTCTGCTCTTTTAGCTGTAAAAGTAGCCCCACTCGGTGTTAGGATGTCCGAGTGCACCAGGTTTGAAACCGGCTCGCACACAAAAGATGCTTTAGCATATTGTCCTTTAAAAAGATCACCCGTGTATTCACAGATGCCGCACGCCGAAGTAAAATGCCCCATTTCGGACTCGTGAAGATTCAACATGTTTTTTGTAATAGAATATACAGGAGAAGCATTTCCATGATCTGATATCTCAGCCATTGTATTGCTCACACCCAAAAAGGGATTGTTTAATAAATATTTATCATTGATCACTACATGCCTGATATGAACATTATTCCAATCTGTAAATTGATTCCAGGAAGCATCAAAAGATAATCCGAACTGCGACATCCCGCCTGAAGGTTCTAACTTAAAATTATCGGGTTGAATGCGGAAATTGGTGCCAGGAAATATCTTGGGTAAATCCTGCAGCAGCTTTTCAGGAAAATTTAATGGGCTTCCTATTCCTTCAAATTCTTTACGCCATTTTCCTCCTCCGGCACGGGAATAGGCACCATAGATCCAATTATCTAAGCCATATCTCAGACTACCCATTCTTAGTTGAGGATTGGTCACTGCAAAACCGGTCAGCATTACTTTTTGCACATCGGCTTTCCCATCTCCATCAGTATCTTTTAAGAATAATATATCAGGGGCTGAGGTAACCAACACTCCGCCTTTCCAAGGCATAACACCATTTGCATATTTTAAGCCGCTCGCGAACACAGTTCCCGTTTCGTAGAATCCATCCCCGTCTTTATCTTCCAATAACATTATTTTACTTTTTGGATCTGCATCCGCAGGATAATCTTTCATGTCTTCCGAAGGGTAATCATCCATTTGTACCACAAACATTTTTCCATCTTCATCGAAAGCAACTTCAACAGGATCGCTGATTAGTGGTTCTGATGCTACCAATTCAATACGATACCCTTTGGGCAATTGAAAAATAGAAAGAGCCTCTTTGGCTGAATAGGGTGGCATTTGTAACTTTTCCTTACAGGCCTGTATTGTCGTCAAAAAAAGACCTGTCACCAAAAATGGTAAGAAAGTGTTTTGAAGAAAACTCATTTTGAGTTGATCTACATTAATATGCCAAATATTTTTTGTTTGAGCAGTAGGAATCGACTTCATATATTTTCTTACATTAATTAATTTTTACTTGCGATGATCATCAGATTTTTGAAAATTTCCGGATCGCTCAATGACATTCCCAAAAGAGTAGCGGGGATTTGCAAACATTAATCCAAGGGAACTTATTGCTGCCGAAGTAATGAATTGTCGTGTGCTACAACTGCTTTTTCCCATTTTATTATATTGTAAATACCGAGCTTACAATTCTGTATGTGGCCCTTCTTCAAACACCTTAAATATTCTCTTCCCTTCTTATTTTCTCAAACTATGCATTTTTAATAAATCTTTTTCTGTAAGCGTACCTGATCTTTTATTTCTAAGTGTTTTAATTTCTTCCAAGGACCCCACCACCAGCTATACTAAGACCACTTAGCCCGCTTAATTTTAGAAAATTTCTACGATTACTTTTCATTTTGATGCCAATTTAAAATTTAAGAAATTTGGGTTTATTCTTACAAGTTATTTTTTTGGACTTCAATTTCTCCCATTGGATACCATCCCTCCTTATTAATTCCTTCAATCGCTAATTTAACCTTAGGCTCAAATGAATCCGGAGAAACAATAGCAATTTCAAGCTGATAAACACCTGGCGGCATATCATTCGGAATATAAAGCTTTTCATCATGAATAATATCCCCAGGCAACCAGTTACGGATATCTGCATTGGTATTCAGGATAACGGTCTTTTTATTATTCTTAAGGCGGATAGAAAATTTATAATCCCTGTATATAGGTGCCACTCCCTTATTTTCCCACCAGGAGGTAATAGGTAATTGCCCATCAACCTTTACAGTTTCAGGATAGGTAAACTTGCGCAAAACAAAACGATATCCCATTTTATTCAGCCATATATCAACCAGGGAACGCCACTCTTCAGGTACAGGAGAACTTTTAGCATTGAATGATGACATGTGCCATTTCAGGCCCTGATCAAAAATATACTCCACCATTTCTTTACTATACTTATATTTTTCAAGCCAGCTCAAAAACGTGGCACAAATTTCAAAGGCAACAGGCGCCTTTTTCCAGGCCTCATTCATCCCGCTTTTTATAATGTCCTCCGGGTAAACATCTTTCATGTGGTTCCAATCACTTTTTCTCAAGTCTCCATAACAATCCATACGATAACCAAGGTTACGCATTTGTTTCCCAGTACCATTATTACTCCCATCTGGCCAGTATGCAGCAATATTGGTACCTCTCACCAATACGGATGGGTCAGGTGCATCACCATTGAGCGGCTGAAAAATTAATGTAGTTTTTTTAAAATTATCTAAATAAGAATTGATCAACGCCAACCTTACGGGATCCGAAAGAAGGTGAGTTCCTTCCCCTTCACCCCAATAACCTGCAAATGAAATATCCACCGATTCTATATCCGGGTGGCCATCGTAACGCAAACCTAAAGCTTTAACCATTCCGCCGAAATATTGAACAAACCGGGGATCATTATGATCAATCCTCCAATGTTCAGATTTTTGTGGGGTTTCTTTCCCTACCATTTTTCTATACCAATCCGGAACATCTTTCTCATCTCCTGCTTCATATGGTGAAATTCGAAGCATCAAAGTTTGTCCACGATCTACAGCCGTTATTAATGCTTTGTCTATCATATCCCAATTATAATTCTGCATCTCAGGTTCTAAAAAACGCCAGTTCACCCGAAAATAGGCTATAGAGGTTTGCGGGTAGTCTTTATTAACCAGATTACCATTATTCTTTTGATAAACTATTGGCAATCCTTCAGTCCAGCTGCTCCCTTCATTTAGTGAATCACCATTAAATCGTTGCAACGTAGTGAATCCAATGCCCGGATTAATCAACACATCATTAATTTCCTTAGGAAGCACCCGCACTTCATTAGGTTTGTTGTTCGAAACCTGGGCTGTGATAGACTGGTTTAAGAGGCCGTACAATACACAAAGGGCAAATATTTTCATACTTAATCTTTTTATAATAAACATAAATGATAAGGGCGATTATTCAACCTCGAAATAACTTTCAACTTTCAATTACAAGCTAATATTAGCTAATTTTTCATCCATATCCATCAAGGATTTTCAGCACTTGCTGGTGTTCACCTCCAGTTCAAAACCCAGTCACAGCCGTTGATTTCTATGGCAAAAACAAATCTGTTTTAAGTTACTTTTTTACTTTAGTGATACTAAGATTAGCGGCGATACTACGAATAGCGGGCGCCTAATCTTTTACACCCGTCATTTTTAATAAATCCTTTTCTGTAAGCGTACCAGATCTTTTATTTCTAAGAACTTTTATTTCTTCCGGCTTAACATTTTGACGACCGAAGTGAAGCTTAGGATCAGCAGCTACAAATGCATTGAGTAAATAATCAATGATGCCCGCGATTTCGTTATCTGTATAAATACTTTCAAAATTTGGCATTGGTCCATTGAACTTGTACTCCTGGCCGTTTATATGAATCGGACCTTCCAGGCCGTACAAAATGATCGTTCCTAATCTATCTGTAGGTCCGGATACATATTGAGATCCTTTCAGAGGGGGGCCCACATACTGAATTCCTTCTCCATCAGCGCCATGACAACCAGAGCAAGTGCTGCGATAAATTACCAATCCCTTTTGCAATCCGGGAACAGGGATTTTTCTTAGTACAAATATTGAATTCATCTTATCATCCTGTTTATTCTTAATAGTCTGAGCCAACAGATTATTCATTATTTCATCCGGCTCTTTGTTGTCATTTGATTTGATGACATAAGATTTTAAATTCTCTTCCAACCCTTTTAAACTGCTTACTATTGCTTCCTGAAAAACATTATTCCCCGGATAGGTATCAGATAATTTTACAAGCATGGGCAAAAATGTGTCACGTGAAATAGCAACCCAGGGACCCAAAGAAATCGCGAGGTAAAGGTTAACAACAGTATCATTCCTGTCCATTAAATCAGTTGCCAACTTTTCCATTGATTTAATATTGGTATTGGTATTATACTTTTCCAAAAGGAGAAGTGCATGTGCTGATAACATTGGTTTCCCTGAAGCTGCAATCTTTTGTAGAAATTCAAACGATGAAGCATTTAATCCCTCCAGCGTACGCAGTGCATGTATGGCAGTTATTGTATTTTCACTCTCTTGCAATAATTTTTCTAATTCGGGCACTGCCTGGTACTCCCGTTTGTAAATTAGTATTTGTTGCGCTCTATCTCTTACCCACCCATTATCGCTTTTTAAAAAGCCAACCAAATCGGTAGCGGACGCATTGGTAAGATCAGGAATTTTATCAAGACTCTTCTCCTTGTTTTTTATCCTTAATATTCGCCCTGCATTTATCAGGGTATCTAACTTTTTGTGGGCTATGCTATTTTTATAATAGGGTGTGGCAGATACTATGTGCTGCATAACACCGCGGTGCATATCTACGACATACATGGCGCCATCAGGGCCATTCGCTAAATTGACAGGACGGAAGCCTTCATCTGTTGAAGCAATGAATTCTTTGTCATTCCAGGCCTGTACAGCCGCTGTTTTAAGGCTCCCGAAATTAAGAATATTGCGTTTGATTAAATTCCCTTCGGGTTCACAAACGAAAGCATTTTGAATATAATCAGCAGGGAACTGATCTCCGCGGTAAATTAATGGACCGCATGCGGCAGTAAATTTTATCAGAACGCTGTCTTTATTAAGTATTCCTTCCACATAACCCCGGTTTACTGTGGTTGGATGTAAAGGATAAATATTTTGATTCTCAGTTAAAACTTTGTTGACAGCCTCTTTTGGCTTCATGTATGGATTTTTTATTAAAGTATTTGGCAATACATAATCACCAGCTAGTTGTATCTCATTATAATTGTAATAAAGGCGTCCGAAATTATCTTTTGTCATTCCATATTGTCCACGAAAAGAAGTTGGTTCCTTTATCCATTTACCATCGTTAAGCTGATAACGTGAAGTTGAATATGCACTATAGATCCAATTATCAATATTCATCATTAATCCATTGGCCTGATTTTCCGGGTTTGAATATTCATCCGCATATATTGAATCAACAAGAGTTCTTTTACCGGGCTTATCATTGCTTATTTCTACGAACCATAAATTTGGAGGGGCAGCATACAACAAGCCACCATAAACAAGCGCTATCGCCCTGGGAAGAACTAAACTATCCAAAAATATTTTAGAATGCTGTGCTATTCCCTCTTTATCCAAACTGTCCAAAATACTGATTCTGCCATTTGGCTTATCCTCACCTGTGCCGGCAATATTTGGCATAAAACCACGCATTTCAACTACCCACATTCTACCTTCGTTGTCAAAATCCATGGCAACAGGAGCTTCAATCAGGGGTTCCGAAGCTGCTAATTGTATTTCAAAACCATCGGCAATTTTGTAATTGTCAAAAGAAATAGCGGGATTCTTAGTGCCAGTCTCACAACTGTTCAGTAACAAACCGAAAGAAAAAAGTAACAAAAAGGAAATGTTGATTTTCATAAAAAGTAATTACTATTTTTTTTTATTTTTAAATGCTGATTTAGAAAGATAAGATGAAGAAATCTTGATCCCTGCAATCTAAGGAGCTTTCATCATTCCTTTAATATCCTTCTGCCTCTGCTACTACCGGCGGTGGATCTGAGCCTTCCATCTCATTACTACATTTACCCTTGTCTTTAGTCTTACGATGGACTTTTATAAGGGAAGGAAAATCATACAACAAGTAAAAAACAATAACGTCCAAATATCTTTTTATTAATCCGTTGAAAAAATTCTACCGAAGTGTGCTTTTAAAACTTTAAATCAATCCATATTTAATCTATACTTTGGCGACGTACTGAATACAGTATCCGTCAGGGCTTACCGGCCCTTTAAATAACAAACATCCTCCACAATCTTTTCCAGAAATCGCAGGAAGATTTAAACCGCAATTACCGCAAAAACGTTCCGGATCGATTGTCTTTTTTATGTAGCCGAATTTTTGTCTCTTCTCAAGCTCGACACTACTTACACCTGATAAATCATTACAAGAATCTTCCGCAGTATTTTGCTTTTTATCCTCACTTTTTCCACCAGGTGAATCATTCGTATTACAACTAATAAGTAATAGGGCACTCCCAAAAAATGAACTACCTGTCCTTAAACATTTATTGATAAATTTCCTCCGGGAATTATCTTTATTTTCCATCGTTAAAAGCCATTTTGGGTTAATATAATTTAATGATCTAATCTGTTTGACGTTGGCTATAACGTCACCTGTTTGTTGCGCAAACGTTTTTTAATAATTAGTACCGAAACCAGGGTCAATTCACTTTTGAAATAGCCGCAGGCACTCCCACCTGCTTTGCAAGTTGCAAAACTTCCTGTACGATTATGGTCTCAATGTCTGGCTTCCAGGTAGCTGGCAATCCATAAACCATTTGAGAACTTGCTCCTTCATATCCACCTTCCTGTACTATTTTAGCGGAAGGTATATAGCTCATCACATCATTGGAATATCCTAACACAAACAAATCAGGGCCAAAAATTCGTTTCAGTAAAATCGAATATTCTATTACAGTCTCCCCGCCTAAAATAACTATGGGCTGTTCGCCAATTTTCCATACTTCTACCGGATAAGGATAAGATTTTCTGAACGACTCGCCACGATCAATTTGTTGGATCAGGTTTCGTGCCCAACGTTTTTGATAGTCGGCACCTTCCTGCGCTTTCTTTAATAATTCTTCTTTAGTAGGAGGAGTGTTTAATGGTAATTCTACTTCAGCATACGCTGTGGACAAATGCGATGATAATGGCTGCATTCCCTCTGTAAGCACCCTGTTAACAGAGGCTGCCAATTCCTGCCCATATTGCTTTGCCAATTGTTCTGTTCTTCTTGGCAAAGGATTTTGATCTGCACCACAGCCTTGAACAAATAATGCAGTGACGCCCGGATAATTTTTTTCAATTTCTATTTGAGCAAAACCTGCGTAATCCCCTGACCATTTATAACCCTGGAGGACCGTATTGTGACAAGCGTAACCAAATACTACTGCTATTAATTCTCCATTCTTATTTTCTACTTTTATCACTGGAACGGCATAATCATTGGGGCCTTTTAACTCCGCCTGCAGGGATAATGTTGATTCCACATTATTCCTTCTATTTACCTGGAAACGGGTAACCCCATTCCCTGAATAAAGCTTTACCGGTTCAATAGAATGTAATGCCTTACCCACCAAAGCAACAATGTTGTCGCCCAATTGGTTGGTATATTGGTCAATTTCGTTTTGCTGGTTTTCATTTACCGGATAAATACTCACTAAAGCGTCTGACAACACAGGGCCTGAATGAGTATGAGAAGTATTGATCGCGATCTGGGAACGCGATAAATTAAATTTTATTTTTAGCTCATCCCTTATGTGATCGGAGAGCTTCTTTGGAATTCCCACCAAATCTACTGTTACAAGAACCGCCTGTTTTCCATTTTCGTCTTGTATGGCCAAAGCCTTGGCCCATATTTCCATTATCTTTCCTTCCGAAGGCCGGTCCCGGTCGCCATAGCCTGCCATCCATTGAGAATGTTCAGGGGTTATGACCATGCGGGCGACGCCAGCTTTCCAATCTTTTGAATTGCCAGACTGCCCATGTCCCCCTGCGCTAAATAACCCTATTAATAAAACAGGCGAAATACCAAAAAATAAATATTTCATTAGTGGATTAATTTATAAACGTTTTATTTTAATGTTTCTAAAATATACCTTATCGCTGTGGTCAGTAAGCAAAATGTGGCCGCTTGCCAACTCTCCATACTCATCGTAATCTTTGAATTTGGTCTCTGATTTTCTTTTGAGAAAATCCGGGCTCCCCCTTTCATAACTAAGCGTCTTCACGCCATTTAACCAATGTTCTACATGTTTTCCTTTGGCGATGATCCTGATGCTATTCCATTGCCCCGGAGGAAGTAAGTGCACATTTTTTGGAACATATAAAAGGTAACAGGAGGCAGTTGCGGCAATATCATCTTGATGATCTTTTACTTCAGGATGGTTATAATCATCTATAATCTGGTATTCAGGGCCATTGATTACAATATCTCCGGTCTTTGCATTTTTTAATTCTCCAACAAAATATTTTACACCGCTATTAGCGCTATAAGTTAAGTTGAAATCAAGGTCGAGTTCAAAGTTGCCGAATTTTTCACGCGTGATAATATCCCCGGCTCCCTTTGTATCTAAGAATAAAGATCCGTTTTCCACTACCCACCCCTCTGCTGGAAACATTTCACTATTTTTTGATCTCCATTTATCTGTATTCTGGCCATCAAATAGTATCTCCCAACCATGCAACTTGCCTTTGCGGCCTGAAACCGGCACTGAATCAGAAAGGAGTAGATTTTTACTAGAGCAGTGTGTTTTAAATCCAGTTTCAATTTTATTGATTGGCATTATATAACCCACGGTCGTAGAAGGAAATAACCCATAAAATATTATAAAACATACCAGTAATAATACTCTGTACTTTTTCAAATTATAATTTTTTAAAAATGATTGAATTAATTGTTTCCCTTAAAAACGATTTATATCAGGTTGACTATTTAGCATATAATTGTTTTAAATCCTGTATGGCCCTGGCGATGTTATTCTTTGCTACTGCCGATATGTTTTTTAATTTTTCTTTTAGAGAAGCATCCAGCCCTCCAGGCTTTTCCAATCCTTTAACCAATCCATTTATACCTGCTGCCTGCAAGCTGGCAGAGTTTGCTATAGAGGGTTGAGTAAGGTTGTCTATTAAACTTACGATCTGGCCATTATCATTACGGGCACCAATTACATTAGAATAAGTCTCAAAAAAATTTGTCTTCCATGGCGCAGCGTCTTTAAAAAATGAGTTCTTCTCTAATGTTTTCAACAGGTCAATACCTGAGCCTGCTTCGGAACTTAATATCGCAGTTCTAAACCATGAGCTTTGGCCATGTAGCTCCAATGCTTTTACCAATGCAGGTATTACTGTGTTATTTTTAAATTCACCCAAACTTAATGTAGCCTGAAAAGCTACGCTTATAGAAGAATCATTAACCATTTCCTCTAACTGAGATAAACAACCCGGGAAACGCTCAGAAAGTATCGCTGCATTTTCACGCAATCCAGCAGAAGGATCTTTCATAGCGGCCTGCACAGTAGCTGCATCCAGGGCATCCATCCCTTCTAAAACATACAGAGCATGTAATCTGAATCTTGGATCTTCATTTTGCGCCAACAACGATTTTACTGCCGGAATCACGCTTTTATCCTGGCGTTCCAAAAGCAGCCGTTGAGCCTGTAAACGCCACCAGCGGTTTTGATGGGTGAGCGTGTTAACGAGCTCAGCTGACGTTGCATTTTTCAGGTTAGGGTTAACTGGTTTGTAGGGTCCGGCATTTCCAGGCGCTATCCTGTAAATACGTCCGTATTTATTGCCGGCATTAAAGTCCATGTCCTCTTGTAAGTCTTCAGGAATAGACAACGGAGTTTCGATATGCTGTCTGTACATATCGATAACATACATGTACCCATCAGGACCTACCGAAGAACTTGCTGGTCTAAACCATGTATCTGTAGATTGGAGGAATTCATTATCACTCTCCTGGTACGGGCGCTTAGATATGAAGTAAGGAACAGTATCTGACCTGGAAAGAATATCCCTGTGCACCAGGTTACCGGACACATCACCTGTAAAAATATTGCCATAATATTCTTTAGAGAAAATATCGCCATCGTATATCGTTCCCCCGGAAGCTGCAGTAAAATGATCTCTTGCGTACTCCACCCTGTCAAGGTGATTTTCCTGAAACTCTTTATTACGCCTATCCGTACGCACCTGGCGCCAATAAGGCGTTGGAGTCAATTGGTACATAAGCGGATCATGGTCGGAAATATTTTCGACTGCGGTTTTAACGGAAGAAGGCAGATAAGGGTTTCTCTCCAAATATCTCAATGGAATAACTACCTGCCTTAAGTGTAGGGAATTCGCTGTAAAAAAACGATGCCCCCAATCGTCGATCGCAAGTCCAAACTGCCCGGGCCCTGTACTGCGTTCAAACTGATTCCGGTCAAGCCGAAAACGAAAATCAGCTCCCTCCACATTTAGCTTTGGAGCATCCGGCTTCCGAGTAAAAGATATTTCACCAGCCTGGCCTGTATTATTTGCATAGATCCAGTTGTCCATTCCAAAACGGAGGTTGGTGATCTGGGCTTCTTCATTCTTATCAAAAAAGCCTGTAAAAAGAATCTCTTTTGAATCCGCCCGCCCATCTCCGTCAGTGTCTTTATAATACATAATATTGGGCGCTGCCGCTATTAGTAAGCCTCCTTTCCATGGCAAAATGCTGGATGCCTCTCTAATGCTGTCTGCAAAAACTATGGTTGTATCGGCTCTTCCATCCCCATTGGTATCCTTTAACATAACGATCTTCCCCTTTCCTTTTACAGAATCTGGTTTGTAGGCATCCAGCATGCCTACTACATAAGCATTTCCGTCTTCATCAAATTGCATTGAGACCGGGTCTATTACTAAAGGCTCTGCAGCGAATATCTCGGCCTTAAAATTTTCAGCAAAATGAAAAGTCTTCATAGATTCCTCCGGCGTGAGCGGACCTGCATAATGCGACTTACTCTTACAGGAGGCTAAGATGATTACCAACACTACCATGAATTGAACATTACGGCCCAAAAGCCTTTTTAAAATGTTGCATTTGTTTTTGATACACATAATTTTTATTGTTGAAGAAGTTGATAACTTTTATTTGTTTTCTGAATTGATCAGTTAAAAATTTGAAGAAGAAAGATGAATCAATTCATCTTTAAGAAACTCATTAAAGACGAAATAATTTCTTTGAATTTTCATACAATAATTTACGTTCTATTTGCTTATTGGATACTAGTTTACGCACCTCTGCAATATCAAGAGCGCCGGCACAACCTTTTGAAGCAAACCCACTCGGGTCCTCGCAGTCACTACCATACACCAACTTGTCCTGGTGTCTTTCCAGAAAAGACTTTGCATGATCTTCATCACGGGTAAGCGCATTCAAACCTGAGCCTGCAGAGAGATCGCCATACATATTCGGATAATCACTGAGATAGCGGTCGGTAATTCCTCCGGGAGTAACCGGGCCTTTTGGATACAAGATTGATTGATCCGCATGGTTGTTGTCAATATTAGCCCACCAGGTTTGTGCATGGCCGATGAAATTAACTTTCGGGTATTTTTCCAGCATTTTATAAAAACGCTCAAAGCCATAATTATACATTTTATACTGCCAATGCATGAGTACCGGAACATTATAGGTTTGTGCCAGTTGATAAACCTTTTGCATTTCCGGCGAATCACATTCTACCCCAAATTTTAATTCACCAATAATCACTGCGCCCAATTTTAAATATTTTTCAATCTCATATATTGCATCCGGCAAGTCCGGTACTGCGCACGCGCCAAACAGAAATTCTTTTCTGTGTTCTTTTGCAAATAAATAACACTCTGCATTTCCTCCGGCTTCTGCCTGTAACCCGTTAGAAATTCCTTCATGAGTGGATGGTGAATTTACAGGGCGCCCGGATGGTAAAATAAAAGTAGTAGTAACACCCATTGCTCTTTGGTGAGCAAGCATTTGTTCATCAGTCCGTTCGTGATAGTGTATGTGCTGATGAATATCAATAATTGGTTCTTTTCTGATTTCCGGAATCTCAGCAATTCCCTTCAAGCGCAAAGAGATTCCAATAGCAAGTAGACCTGCGCCAGCTATAAATTCGCGGCGTGAATGACCTTCTTCCAATTTCCTCATGAATAATAGATTTAATGAAATTATGATATAAGACAACTTTTACTTCCGGGGACAATCTAAAATTCTTTATCACCAGATGTTCCCGCGGATTCTATCAAAACTTAAAATCAAAAATTAACACTACATGCTTCAACTACCAATTTTTAGATTAATTCTTTGAGCTTTTTTTGCGCTTCTTTCCTGGCACGTTTCCAAATTTCATCAAGATTTACAGCACCTCCATTTCTAAGCCTGCTTTCGTCCGCAGCCTCCATAAAAGCACATATTTCCAATGTATCTTCTGCTTTTACAGGTACATTACCTGTTTGGAAAAAACGAATGATCTCGTCTAACAATGGATTATAGCCCACTAAAGGACCCAAAACAGCATCGTCTTTTTCACCATAAGCAGTACCTCCATACAAATGCTTTCCTGTGCGTGTACCACGGAAAGTCCCTATTCGTCCATCTTCCCATGTACCTACTGCTACATCAGTACCTTCAGTGTGCACACGCGTAACGCTCTTACAGCCTGTACCCATAACCGTATATAAAAGCTCTACCCCATGTATGCCATACCAGAAAAAATCAGGATGCGTCTTTTCTAAAGAACATGGGCTGTATGCATCAGCGCCCAATACCTTGCCTATTTTTCCGTTAACTACCTCCTGGGCGCTGGACATAAATCTCAAGGTAGAAGAAGAGAATATCGGTACTTTATAATGCTTTGCCGCTTCAAAAATTACAATTGCATCTGACAGAGAAGCTGTGATGGGTTTATCAATAAACATAGTCTTTCCGGCTTTTAATACAGGTATTGCCTGTTCCAAATGGCGACGGCCATCATTAGTTTCTAATAGCACCACATCTACTTTTTCCAGTAATGCCTGTATGCTATCTACTATTTCTACACCCATCTGTTTTACTTCCTCTATGTATCCGGGGATACGCGATGTTGATGATTCTATGTCGAGACTGCCCTGTGGATAAGCGGCAACTATTTTATACCCGCCAAATTCTGAGGCTGCATCCGTGGCATTTAGTACTTTAGTATATTCCACACTATGTGATGTATCCAAGCCAATAATGCCAACTCTCTTTCCGGCCGGCACACGTTCTTTAGCAAACAGCGGGCTGACGTTTCCCATAAGCCCCAGGCTTAGGCCTGTTACTGCAGTGGTTTTGATGAATTTGCGACGATTGAAAGATTGTGTCATAAATTGTAAGGTTTAAAAGTTTATTTATTAATTGAGTCCCCCAAATGCAATCTTATTGGTTTAATGCCTTTTTCAATCCCTGGGTCGTAGTATAATATTTTGCCAGCATTGCCGATATCTCCCATTCAGGCATATTTCCTTCACGTAGATACTGCAAATATTTTTTTACTACGAGCGAAAACTGTTGTTCCGGATCCACATTTAGATTCGCCGGGATCACTACTTCCCATCCATTTTTATTTTTCTTTAAAGTAAGTCCGGGGTAGTTGGCGTTGATCTGATCCATCCCCTTCTTCACCATTGCTTGCCAGGCATCATTGCTAATATTAGTTGCGGGTTCCAGGTACAGAACCGGTTGGTATTGCTGTTCTTTTTCCTGCCTGATCACCAGGTTAGTTTTAGTACCCCTCAGGAGAGAATAATAAGTGTCACCGGTTCCTTTAGGTGGCTCATATTTCCAAATAACGGATACTTTCGCATGAAGTCCTTTAATCGTATAATTCATTTCCCCGTTGGCATATACACTCAAGAGGCTATCTTTTACATCTTTATTGAGAAAATCAGGATACGCATCCTTCTTAGTTACCTGCCTGAATTGTGCGGGAGTTAATTTTGTTGCCCAACGCCTGGCAGCAAGCATTTGAATATCTCTTTCATAATCCAGAATTGCTTCCGGAAAACATTCCCATTGGATCAAATCAACAAGGTGGGTAGTTACATCAACAATTCCCTCGCCTTCCTGCTCTACATCGAAATACCAATCTGGCCGGGTGAGAGGGATACCTGATACCTCTTTAAAAAAATAATGTACACTTTCTGAAACCATTGCAGGATTTTCCAGGGTGCCGTTTTGAAGCTCTCGAAAAAGATCAGGGAGTTGAGAAAATGCTTTTTGTAAAATATTAGTGATCTCATACCGGGAAGTCATAATATCATACAACAACACCTTCTTTCTTTTTGCATCGGCAAAAGACTCCTTTAATTCATCAAAGCCGGCCTTAGAAATGGCCATCGGCTTATCTGCCAGCACATTCAAACCTGCATCCACGCACTTTTTAATGTATTCCGTTTTCAATTTGTTATTACCAGAAATGACCACTACATTACCCGGTTTGGCCGTTAGCATTTTCTCCAGATAATCCGGCGCAGTATAAACATCTTCTTTCCAGGTAGTAGGATTTTCTTTTCGACTATTGTAGCCGTTAATCAAATTCAGGTACGATTTTGCTTCAGGCCCATCCGGTGCGAACACATGGACGGTAGAATCCACCCCCTCATACATTGACTTTTGTAATAAAGCGGCATGAAAATGACCGGGGGCCAACATAATAAGTCTTACTAAAGATGAATCTGTTTTTTCAATTTCTGTATTATTAGCATTATTGGTACATCCCTGGCTGTACATAAGTAGAATAATTAAGGGGGGGAAAAATTGTGATTTTTTAATCTGGAAAAAGATAGCATTCAATCTTTGCATCATTGTAGAATATTGAGTTAAATAAATCTTCTTTACAGCTTTGAAGCGCTGTCTTCATCTAAATAAAGAATAGCGTTTTCATGATTTCTAAGGATCGTGGATGGATACTTTTCATTTACTTCCTCATTTAAAGTATGATATATCGCTTGCGCCTTATTAATACCGGGCACAATACAGAAAATATTTTTTGCATCAAGTAATGTGGGCACAGTAAGGGTGATGGCAGAAACAGGCACTTCATCTATGTTCGCGAAACAACCGTCATGTACTTGTTGCTGACGCGATGCATTATCAAGGTTAACTTCTTTCACCATAAGTGGATCGTGAAAATCGGCATCGTGGGGATCATTGAATGCAATATGCGTATTCTCGCCAATGCCCATACAGACAATATCTACGGGGAATTGTTTTAGAAGATCGGCATACCTCTGGCTTTCCAATGCAGGGTCTTCTGCTTCTCCATTAATACAATACACCTTATTAAAAGGCACTTTGCCAAATATTCTTTCTTTTAGAAATTGTCCAAAGCACTGTGGTGCATTATTATTCAAACCTACATACTCATCCATGTGAAAAGCATTGATCCTACTCCAATTAATCCCCTCCTCCCCGGACAAGGTCGATAGAAATTCGTTTTGCGAAGGGGCAGCGGCAAAAATGATATTGATCATATCTTTTTCCATCAATAAATCCTTTATCTTTTGAGAAACCTCATAAGCTGCATTGTTACCCATTTCTCCCCTCGTTTCAAAAGTTTTTACTATTAATTTATTAGCTGTCCATTTTTTTACCTTGCTCATATCGTTTTTTTTAATTTTAATTTCTGCTATTTAAAAATTATTCCAACGGCAATTCTACCTTCTTACCTAATCGGGCGCTTTCATAAATAGAACATACAATTTCAACTGATTTACGACCTTCTTTGCCGTCTACTAAAGGCGTACCATTGGTTTCAATGGCATGAATAAAATCTTCTATCTGCATTTGGTGCCCTACAAAGCTTATATCAGCAGGATTAGATGCCCCTCCATGCGAAACAGTACCCTGCTGCATCGCGTTTCTTATATCTTCATCTTCATTACTTTCCTGTTCAAATTGCCATTGTATCAAATGGTCTCCTTCTAAAATTGCTGTACCACTGGTACCCAATATTTCTACACGCTTAAGCGAGCCCGGAAAAACTCCTGTCGAACATTCAATAGTTCCCAAAGCGCCGTTTCTAAATTTTATGGTAGAGACTATCGTATCTTCTACTTCAATATCTTTATGCCGAATATTGGCAGATACAGATTGCACTGATTCAACAGCCCCCATGTACCATTGCAATAAATCTACTGAATGAATGCCTTGGTTCATTAATGCTCCTCCGCCATCATATTTCCATGAACCGCGCCACTCGCCTGATTTGTAATACTCAGCGCTCCTGCTCCACTTTACGTGGGCATCGCCCAATACCATCTCTCCAAACCGTTTTTCATCTATGGATTTTTTTAATTGCCTGCTTGCTCCATAAAAACGGGAAGGAAAAATAACGCCTGTTTTTACCCCGGCTTTTTGAGCGGCTTCAATTATTTTATCACATCTTTCAACGGTTATTTCCAGGGGTTTTTCAACCAGGCAATGTTTACCGGCTTCAATGGTTGCAACTGCCGGCTCAAGATGAATTCCCGAAGGAGTACAAATACAAACTATGTCTATCTCAGGTTGGCTCAACATTTCATTTAAAGTATCATAAGCCCGACAGTTATGCTTACCCGCAAATTGATCCGATTTGATTTTGTTGGTACTATAGATACCTAACAGGCGGGCATTTTTTATTTCTTCAATGGCTCTTGCATGAAAATGAGATATCATTCCTGCACCTACTATTCCGAAACCAAAAGTTTTATTTTCCATCATTAAAATTTATTGATCCAAAAGTTTAATTTTCAAAAACGATTTTTCCATTCTTAATGACAGTGCATATGATTATGTCTTTCCCCGCTAATCTGAAAATAACTTTATCATTATTCTGTTCATAAAAAGCGGGATCAGTCTTAACAAGCATTTGAGCTACGTTGAGGGATGCCATTTCCCAGGCTTCCTTAAGCGTGGCAAGATCATGATGGAGTAACGTTTCCACATTTTCCAACAATGATTTAGCGGCCCCTGCCAATAAACCGGGAGAGCCTTTGAGAGATACTCTTTTTTGTTCATCTAATATTACTGACCCGCCAATGTGATTCTGATATTCGCCCGGGGTCAAACCAGCAAAACAGGTGGCATCACTTACTATGAGAGCAGCTTTTGCTTTATTCTTCATCACCACTTTGATAAATGAATCTGGTATATGGATGCCATCAGTGATCATACAGGCATAGAGTTCATCTGCCGCTAACTGATCCCAGATCATGTTCGGATGTCTCTTCAATAATAATGGAATTCCATTTCCTAAATGAGTTGACAAAGTCATGCCGGCTTTTATTGCCATGCTGATTTGTTGGGTGTTTGCCAATGAATGTCCCATAGCAACCAGGATTCCTTGTTCTCTGCATTTTTTAATAAAAGAATAAGATCCTTCCCACTCAGGCGCTATCGTAACGAGTTTGATTTTTCCACCTGCAGCCTCCTGAAATTTATTGAAGAGATCCCAGTCAGGCGCTTTTATATATTTTTCATCATGAGCGCCTTTAGCCCCTTCGGCGGGCGAGATAAAAGGCCCCTCCAGGTGAATTCCCCACACACATTCATCTACAAGAGAATTGGATCTACATGCTTCATAAATGGTATGAACTATCGTCAAAATATTTTCATCGGAATTAGTGATTACTGTTGGCAAAAAAGTAGTAACTCCCTTGCTTAACAAATAGTGCGTTGCGTTTACAACATCCTCCTGTGTCAAAGTAGTGGTATTGAAATCAATGCCATTGATACCATTAATTTGCAGATCTGTTAAACCCGGTCCAATAAAGGCAAGATCATTTTCTTTGATTTCCATTTCAGTGATGCCCATTACCATACCATTCTTAAAAGTTACCTCTTCCGTTTTGCCTGTAATACAATTAATACAGTCAATCACTTTATTCTCTATGTCAATTTTTGTCTGCATAAATATTTCTTCTATGTTCCCTTTTTAAGAGCCGCAAGCAGATCCTTTACTTTAGCTGGTACTGCTTTGGTTACCAATCCGACGCTAATAAATACAATACCTGAAACAATCGTAGGCAATCCTACTTCAACTGCAAGGTTGTGGGTATTCATCTGTTTTGTAATAATAAACGTTAACACTCCGGCAAGGATGGAAGCAATAGCTGCTTTAGGTCCGCATTTTCTAAATACAGGAAGGAGGCCTAATAATAAAGGCATAGACGTGGGTCCTAGCAGAGCCCCGAACCAATTGACAATCAGACCCAACACCCCACCAAATCGTTCATAATTTAATGCAATAACAAGAGTCGCCAGCGTAAAAATAAAAGTGGTGATACGCGCAGTGCGAAGCGAGTGCTTGTCATCGCGGAATTTATTGGAAACAACCGGCAGTATATCCCGTGTGATTACCGCAGCGATTGTATTTACATCAGACGAAGTCATGCCCATGGTAGCCGCGAATAATGATGCAATCACCAGACCTATCATTCCCTGGGGCAATATTTTAATCATTAGATAACCATAAGATTCGCCGGGATTTTCAAGGCCTGGCAAAATAAGAGGCGCTGCCCACATGGGAAAAAATAATATAAGCGGCCAGATCAGATATAATATTCCCGACAGGCGCGCTGCCTTGGAGGCCTGCTTTTCGCCCGGAGAAGAAATATACCTCGTGGCAAGGCTCCAACTGCCACCATTGTAGCTTAAAAAATAAAGGAAAAACATAATGGTAACAAAAGCCGCACTATAAGGATCATTAAACAATTGACTATGTTCGGGGGGAAGTTCCTTCCATATTCCTGTTATAGAATCCCAACCACCAAGATGCTTAACTACCAAAACAAACATCACCACCCCGCCAAGCACCTGGACAATGAACTGAATGAGATCTGTAATGATCACTCCCCAAAGGCCACCGAATGTAACATAAATGAGGGTAACTACTCCTGAAACAAGAATACCCGTCATCATTGGCACACCAGCAACCACATGAAGCAAAATACCTATGGCCGCCCATTTGGCGCCCACATCAAATACTTTCAACAATACTCCCGCCCATGCGATGATTTGTTGTGTCCATAGATTATACCTCACCTTAAGATATTCGAGTGGAGATTGTATTTGAAAATTCTTTCTTAGCCTTACCCAATAGACAGGGAATACTTTAGCGCTTGCAATGATAACCACGCCAACAGGAAATGCCCACCACATATACATGGTAAAACCATGAGTATAAGCTACAGCCGCATAAGCAACAAAAACAGCTCCGCTATGGCCTGACACATGATGAGAAATACCGGCTAACCACCAAGGCAATTGTCCACCAGCAACAAAATAGTCCTCAGAATTTTTACTTCTAAAATAAGACCAGACTCCTATAACCAGCATACTTAAAAAGAAAAGGATAATTACCAATAAATCCGTTTTATTAAAAGTCATTTATTTGGTTTTAATTTTTGATTTGTTGAACCGCTTCATTACAAACTGTAGAAAAGCAGATTTTATAGTTTTTGTTTAAGTTCTATTTTAATGCCCATTTAATCGCATTCACCAGCAGGGTGTTAAACTGTAGTGTTTTAAAGTCAGTGGGATAACCCAATGATGTATAAAACACTTTACTTTTCCCTGTAGTTCTTGTCCACGCAACAGGCTGAGTAATATCATCTGCTTTTCCGGTAAGCAATACAGTTGCATTCTGATCGAGCAACGGAGCTACGAGATAAACATTCCCTTCACTATGCCATTGGGCAGTTTTGATATTACTTACGATCGGATAATTGGCCATTCCCGGAACTATTGATACTTCAGTGCCAGGCTCTACCGGCCCATAGCCGCGATTCTCACAACCTAATATATCCGCTACAAATTCAGGCCAATCTTCAAATACCTCCCCGATTTTATCACGAGCTGTAAAAGCATGGTTGGCAGTGCGTATTCCAATCAATGGCTTTCCTTTAGCCAAATACTGTTTAATAATATCCATTTGTTGATGCGGGACTGCAATGCGCCTGGCAAAAACCACAAGCAAGTCAGCTTCTGTAACTGCCTCAATATTTGGATAATGATAAGACCCGCGATCCCCACTTCCCAAAAGCACAGTAACATCATACCCATATTTTTTCCTCAGTGTTTCTGCAAATCGTGGGACTGTTTTATCCGCTTCATAATTATCAGGATCTTTTGTAATGAGAAATACAATCTTTGTTTTTTTCATTTTTTCAATCTTATTTTTTTGAATAGTATCTTTTGCCATAAGGCTCCAATTATTTACCAGTAAGCCAAATACAATCAGAATGCTTACGTATAAAATTTTATGGCTTCCAAATATTTTCATTCTACAAAATTTACTTTTAGGAATTTTATCAACCTACACAAGCCAATACCCCTCTGAAATTTCCAATGCTTTGAGCAATTCCCATGGCCGGGTCAGTCTTTGATTCATATTCCAAACTACAGTGCCCTGCATATTTGGTTTTGTGTAATGCTTTCACAATATTTACAAAGTTAATTTTACCCATGCCGTTAATTGCCGTTTTTCCATTAATAGTGGGTTCATCCACATCTTTTAAATGCATGTCATAAATGCGGCTATGATATTTTACGAGTACCGCTGCAGGATCCTGTCCGGAGCGGAAAGTATGGCCGATATCCATACAAATCCCTATCACAGGATCTATATTCTTAATTCTATTATAAATACTATTCACATCAGGAAAAAGTTTGTCTTCTGGTCCATGATTATGAATGGCTATCCTGATTTGATATTCTTTGGCTTTCTTTTCCAGATAAGCTAATAAATCATAAGCAGGCGATGCGATAATCATGTTTACTCCAGCCCTTTTTGCATAAGCAACGGCATTATCTACATCCTGCATGTTTTTCATATAAATTACTCCAAGCCCATAAACAGTAATGGAAGCAGCTTTGAACTTACCAATAATTTCATCAGTTTTTTCCTGCGAACTATTAAAGGGTAATGAAAAATCTTTTAGAGAAACATAAGTGATACCTACCGCTTTGCAGACATCTATCGCTTTATCTACATCATTCTTATAGGTCAAAAAACTATAGCCTGCAATTGCAAAATTGAAAGTCTCTTTAACCGGAGGATTGTCTATAACACTATTTGCCATAGAAATAAAGGGCAGCATACTACCTGTGAAAGCCCCTGCAGCAGACAGTTTGAGAAAATTTCTTCTTGATTTCATAATTTGGAATTCTTTCGTTTATTGTGTATAAATCAAACTCAAAGAGTTGGCTCCCATCCTGGTTGATACTCACGCTTCCAATACCTATTCGCCTCTTCATTATCAATGATGTGCCCATTCTTCGCATCTGTTTTAAGAGTGGTACCTGTACGCACTGCAATATTACCTAGCTGGCTCAACAAAGTACTTTGATAGCCCTTTAATATTTCTGCGTTTAATGGCGTTCCATTGCGTATACCATCAAAAAAGTTTTGAATATGCAATGCGTCCAAATTCTTTGAAGGATCTACTGTATTGCGCGCATCTATGGTGATGTCATTTTTTACGTCTTTCAGTAATTTATTTTTCAGATCATATAGTTTATAAGAATTGCCGCCGTCAATAACAAGCGTTCCTTTTTCACCATAAAAAGCAACTCCTACGCTTGAACCTTCTATATCACGCCCATTGCAACTTCTACCTTCCCAATCCATTAATTTATTATCAGGAAACTCCCAGGTGACTACTTGCGTATCCGGAGTTTGCCAATCATCTTTATAACGATAACGTCCTCCCGAAGAGCTAACACTCGTTGGATATTCAAGCCCCATGCCCCAGCGTAACAAATCTACCATGTGGGTACCATTATTCCCTGATTCGCCCGTACCCCAATTCCAGAACCAGTGCCAGTTGTAGTGAAGTATGTTATCCCTGTAAGCCTCACGGGGTGCCGGCCCTTGCCACAAATCATAATTCAACCACGATGGCACTTCTACCTTTTTACCTGCACCAATTGAAGGACGGTTATTGGTGTACCACCCTTTGCCATAATAGACCCTGCCAATTATGCCATCTTGTATCTCGTTAATCGCTGCTATTACGTTAGGCCATGAACGTCGTTGCGAGCCCATTTGCACCTGGCGTTTATATTTTCTTGCAGCAGCAACCAGCATTTCACCTTCATATGGGTTGTGAGAGCATGGCTTTTCTACATATACATGCTTTCCAGCTTTACATGCGAGAATGGCTGCCGGTGAGTGCCAGTGATCGGGTGCAGCGATTACCAATGCCTCCAGCGATTTATCTTCCAACGCCTTTCTGAAATCCGGCGCAGCTTTAGGTAGCCTATTCTGAATTTTACCTACCGTATCGATGCATATATTCATGGATTGGCTATCGACATCAGAAATATAGATTATTTCACAATTTTTTTGTTGAGCATAATTTTTAGACAGGGCCAGTCCGCGAGCATGAACACCCATAACCCCAACCATGATACGCTCGTTAGCACCTAAAATACTGGCATAGCTTTTAGCGCTAAAGGATGGTAACATGCCGCCCAAGGATACGGCCGCAGATGCAGCAATTGTTTTTTTAATAAAATCTCTTCTAGAATCTTCCATTTTGATACATTTTATTCGTTAAATAATTACCAACCTTTCGGAAGCCCTAAAGACCATACATCATTAACAAGTGGCGGAGTCATTCCACCGGCTATCCAAATTTTATCCTTAAAAACGAATGCAGAAGGTTCATGGCGCTCTTTCCATGCTACTTCAGACGTAAACTGTGTCCAATCTTTACCATCTTTCGAATACCACACATCCGACCAATTCTTATACGGATTGTTTGACCAGCCAGCTATAACCCAAATCCGGTTACGGTAAACAACCGAAGAGAACCATAAACGCTCATGCCAGGGTGCACTATCACATATTTTTGTCCAATGAATGCCATCCTCTGAACTCCAAACGTCATTTTTTGCGTAATAATCCGGAACATAATTCCCACCTCCAAAAACATATATTTTCCCATTCAGTACAGCAGCCTGATGATAAGCACGAGGTGGCCATCCGGCATCGGCAGTGGCAAGCTTCCAATCTTCTCCATTGGATGAATACCAAACATCGTTTTTAAGGCTTTTTTTGTTGCCAAAATAATAATTCTCAGTTCCGCCGAGCAACCATATTTTACCTTTATATATGACTACGGCAGCGGCCACTCTTGGTGACCAGGATGCTGCTTTTGTCTCTAATTTCCAACTTACTCCATTTTTTGACGACCATACTTCATTGCTGGCTGAATGCCCTGCCAGACGGCCATTGTACCAGCCACCCATCATCCACATTTTGTTTTTAAAAACAACGGACATGGCCAGGTCGCTATGGATCCAGGGCGCAGATTTATTAATTAGTTTCCAGTCTTTCCCATCTGTCGAGTTCCACACATCACGGGGTGGTGCTTCGTACGAATTGAACCAGCCTCCCAGCATCCAGAGTTGCCCTTGATAAACAACTTCACCCTGTGAGTCGCGGGCTTGCCAATTGGCGCTTTTAGTTTCCTGAACCCAATCAGGATTTTGCTTTTGTGCAAATAAGACGTTAGCCATAAGAATTAATGTAAATGTATTTGCTAAAATTTGTCTCATGTATATTGTATTTTTTATCGAACAGGCAAATCACTTTCATTCATGTAGTAGATACCTAATCGCTTTCATAAGCACCACTTCAACTTCTGGAGCTACGTTTGAAGCAACTTCGCTTACTTCATATCCACCCTTCTCATAAGCGATAGCTGTGCCGATATAGCCTGGCCCCAAATCTCCATACGCAGCCATAGCAACAAACAGATCGGGCCGCTCAGCTTTCGCGGCAAGTTGGTATTCAACAAATAGTTCGCCCGGCATGTAGAGCATTCTTGCATCTTTTAACTTCAGACATGCCACATCAATTTGTTTGCCGGCTTCACACCTCTTTAGCCATGCCATCTTTCTTGCATTCTCCTTATTTTCAAGAAGTAACTCATTATTTTTAGACAAATCTTGCTGTCTCTTATATAAATATTTAGCAGGTGGTAAAGACACAGGCTCCACTATCCAGTTAACATCCGTAGCCGTGATGGGCTGGCGATGCGTAGCGTCCCACGCACGCTTCATTCCATCGGCAAGACGCATTGCCAGTATGAGGCGGTTTTCATGAGAGCCATCATTGTACTTACTTGCGGCAACATTGCCACCCGCTCCGTCAAAATGAATATGAAGTGCTTCCGGGATAGCAAGTTGGCGAAAAAAACGAGCAACGCCAGGGAAGTCAGGGTTAGCAACTCCTGTGCGGTAATAGCTTTGAGGATGTGTAGCATAATAACTCAGAATTGCTACAGGTTTATCTCCATTCCAGAAACTAACAAGTGATAATATCGGATCAATTACTCCTTCCGGCTCTGCACGTAATGCAGAATCCTTAGAAGTTGAATACCGGGTGGCACGGACTTTACCGTCTACACCATAGATATTCCGGTTTGACGCTACCTTATACACCTTAGCTTCACCAAGGCCTAAATAGGTGATCGGCTGTGGGTGAATGAGAGAATTTCGAACTGCAACAATGAGATGCCTAAGGGCTTCCCTTGCAAAGGTACCATCAAAATTAGTTGGGTTTATTATGGCTGGATCAATTCCGGCCTCAAGGAGAATTTGTTCTGCTCCAGCATCATACCTGGGCGCATCATGTTGATGCAGCACATTAACTGTCACACGTTGGGGAACAGTTCCCGCGGCAGCAGCCAGTGCATTTTTAAATGCATCCATGCCTTCATTGCTTATTGCGAGCCAATCTATAGCACATATTACAATTGGTTTTCCTGACCCCAAGATGACAATACCCTTGGCACGCAATCCCAAATCCCATTTATTAATTTCAGGATCGTATGCTAAATGGCTACCTACCGGTGGTGTAACATCAATATCAAATGTTGAGAGATGAAGGCCATTTTGTTTGATTAATTGCGAGTCGGATTTTATTTGGTTAGTGCTCTTTTGACCCAAGAGTCCCTGATGAAATAATAAGAGAAATAAGATAACTCCTGATTGATTCCATAATCTTAAATAAAACGTTTTATGGCTTATCCTACTTGTATTCATAATATTCAATATACTTAGTATTCCCTGCTTTAGGAGTGTATCCAAATTCCTCTGGCCAGCGTTCTTACCAACCGGGACAACCAAAACCACTCTTACAAAATATTTATCAATAATCCGATCAGATTTTTTATCCGTTTTCTTTAGTCATTGTGCAAGCCCGATTTATACTTTATCCGGCACAAGCGATGAGTTTTAATTAATATCCAGGGTTTTGCGGAAATTCCGCACCAACATTCAAATCAATCTGAGTCTGGGGAATTGGCCATCTGAAATTATGTTGATCAATAAAAGCTCCGGGGCATAATGGATTATCATTATACTTTAAAGTTCTTTCAATCAGTTTGCCCGTACGACGCAAAATGATAAGCCTCCACTCTTCCCCGTATAGCTCCCTTGCCCTTTCATCTAACAGGTAGTCAATATTTGCATCAGCGGGGGATATCAAAGTTGCATTAGATCTTGCCCTGACTTGATTAATATCATCAGCAGCCAAAGCAGGTTGATTTAAATCGATATATGCTTCTGCCCGCAAAAGCAATGTTTCAGCAAAGCGCAAGGCATACCAATCTTTATGAGTAATTCCTCCACCTGATCTGTTTGGTTGTAAAAAATAATGTAAGGGATCAGTGAATTTAGTATGTATTGGAAAAAGACACCTACAGGTATCATCTATCGGGTTCGGACGTGCTGGATGATACAGGCTGAAATCAATTTTTTGCCCATCATAGGCAGACGCAGGATTATCGAAATAAAAATTTCTTTTTAAATTATACTCAGCATTCCTTTCGTCGTTATTCCAATCGCTCTGCCATATACTATAGTAAACCAGGCTGGTTCCCCGGCAGTTGGCTGTAGGCCTTCCCAACGTATCAGAATAGCCAGTATAGCTGCCACCATAAAACTCGCCCAGGACTGCCTGGTAGCCGTCGGGTGTAAGTCCTATATTAAAATAACGGGGGCCAAAAATGTAGGCACTTGCTACCTGTCCGCCACCTGTGGTAGGAGGAGGCTCCACCTGAACTACCCACATAGCTTCGGTATTCTCCGGCAGATTATAATTGCCAAAATGAAAGAGATCGTAATAGGCATCCCCTGATCCAAACACATCATTTCCGAGGCCTGTTCCAAAACGATGCGTCATCAATGCATAGTGATAATCATTAACAACATGGTTGCATGCATCAAGGGCCAATTGAGGTTGGCCCATTTCAAGGTAAGTTTCAGCAAGATAGTGCCACGCCGGAGCCTGAGTAATTCTGCCAGGTGCAGCTTCTTGCCCCTGCTTTGGTAAATTGGCAGCTGCAAATTGAAAATCCTCTACCATCAAAGCATGAATATCTGCTATTGGTGCTCTGACAAAATCTGCTTTGGCGGTATTAACAGGTACTTTTAAAAGAGGGATATCACCATAAGTAGAAACCAGGTACCTGTATTCCCATGCTCTGAAAAACCTGGCTTCAGCGATATATACATTTTTACCCGCATTACCACCCTGGAAGGCGTTTGAATCTGCATTTTGAACCTTATCAATCAACACATCTGCCCATTGAATAATCTGAAACCCTGTATTCCACGTGTCAACAACCATCCGCGCTACAGGTGTAAGGTCATCTCTATAAGAGTTGATATAACCACTTCCAGGACCTGGAACTTCACCGTTGTAGCCAAGATCAGACCCATGAGTAGCCCAGTTCATCACGCCAAAAGTTCCAAATGAATAATAGACCTGTCGAACTTGCGCTTGAATTGCAGTGATGCCTTGCAGTGCGCCTGCTTCGGTAAGGTATGCATTATCCGGTGACAGAAAATCAAGAGGAGTTTCGTCAAGTATTTTTTTACTACAGGAAGTAAATATAAATAACGTAATTACAGCTATTATTAAATACTTTTTGCTGATTTTTTTTATATACTTGTCCATTTTATAATTTTTAAAGAATTTCATAATAATTATCCAATTAAAGATTGATTATAAACTAAGTCTTAGGCCAACGATAAGACTTCTCATAAGAGGCGTGTCGCTTACCCCAATTTCGGGATCCCATCCTTGCCACTTTGTCCACACATAAGGATTCTTACTTGATATATACGCCTGGGCAGACTGCATTCTTAACTTATTCAGTATATTTCTTCCCAAAGTATATGCAATGGACACATCTTGTAATCTGACAAAACTCCTGCTTTGATAAATGCCGCTCTGAACCGGGGGAAGATTATAAATACCTGTTGTATTTTCGGTGGGAGCGTCGGGCCTCCAGGAAGCATTAATTGCTGAATTATTCTGCCTGTCTGGGAAGTAAAAAAGAGGGTTAATGAATTGCGCATTATCTGCTAAGTAGTAACTTTTCCCCCCCTGGATAGAATTAATAAATATAGAGAGAGTAAAATTCTTATAAGACAATGCGTTATTAATGCTGAACCTGTAACTTGGCGTTCCATATCCGATTACTTCTCTGTCATTAGTAGGAGTTATCGCATTGTCTTGATTTAGGTCAACATATCTAAACTGGCCTGG
>JBKJRY010000130.1:0-12128 GCA_046593045.1 Chitinophagaceae bacterium
AAAAACATTCCGCGTAAATTATTTCGAAAACAAAGCGCGCTATGTAAATCCACAAATAACGCCCGCGGTCACAGAGAAATTAAAACAAAAAATAATAGGGCAAACAAGGCTCAGGCAAACCAACAATGATGATGCTGATTACGATATTAGTGGTTATTTATCAGATTACAGTGAAACGACTTCAGGAATTTCAGGACAAAATGCTAGTTCCAACAGGTTGAACGTATCTTTTCATTTAATATTTAAAAACGCACTGGATTCAAAGAAAGACTTTGAAACTGACGTTACAAGCAATTACGATTTTTCGGCACAACTTACTTTGCCGCAGGCAGAATCCCAGTTAAGTGATCAGATTGTGAAAAATATCACCGATGCTATTTTTAATAAGATTTTTTCAAACTGGTAATTTAAAAAAAGACCAATGAGCAAAGGGCCAATTTATTCTGAAGACTTTTACAATCATGCACCGCATGACCTTGAGTCGTTGGAAAAAAATGCGCGTGAATATCCGTTTAGCTCATTAGCGAATTTCCTTTTATTATATCATTACAAAAAAACTTCGAATGCAGACTTTGATAAGTTTGCAAAGAAAACAGCGTTACATTTTAATAACACCCATTGGCTACAATTTCAGCTAAATGAAAATTCGGCAGCAAGTGAAGTGGTGGAAAATTATGTACAGGAAGTTGATGAAGAGAAGCAGGAAATTGTAGAATCGCCAGGTGATTCTTCAAATGAAATTATTTCAACGGAAAATTACCCGGAAGAGGTCAAAGAATTTATTGAGGAAGACCAGGTAATACCAGCCGGGGAAATTGGAAATAGCAATGAGCCTTATGAAATCATTTCTGAAGCACCCGGCTCTAATTTAAAGGAACATAACGACCAAAACAACGTGCAAATAAAAGACGTTGAAACAACCACTAAATTTACGGATTCAATTCCCACATTTGAAACTGCACCCACAGGCGTTTCTTCGGAGGAAGAAGAGATAATTGCTTTTGAACCTTTGCACACTGTTGATTATTTTGCATCGCAAGGAATAAAAATTAATGACGAACTTATTACAAATGATAAACTTGGAAGCCAAATGAAAAGTTTTACTGCGTGGCTTAAGAGCATGAAAAAGTCGCATCCCGGAAGGTTGGCGGAACAGAATGTTGCGACGGAGAAATTAATTCAAACAGCTGCAGAAGAATCTAACGTAAATACCGAAGTGCTTACCGAGGCTATGGCTGAAGTGCTTATAAAGCAGGATAAAAGGGAAAAGGCGATAGAAATGTTTAGCAAATTAAGTTTGATAAATCCCTCTAAAAGCGCTTACTTTGCAGCCAAAATTGAAAGTATAAAATCAACCTGATATGTTAATCGTTTTCGGAACCATCATTATTCTTGCTTCCATAATTTTAGGGCTAATAATATTAATACAGAATCCAAAAGGAGGTGGTCTTTCATCATCTTTTGGAGGAATAGGCAACCAACTTATGGGTGTTAAACAAACAACCGATATACTTGAGAAAGGTACCTGGGTTTTTGCCGCTATTATTGGTGTTTTGTGTCTCACATCAGCAATGTTTATTCCCAAAACGGGCGGTAATTCGAGCAGAGATAACCTTATAAATGAAGCTCCCGTTGGCACTCCTATTCAGCCACAGAATAATGCAACGTTGCCAGGAACGGTTCAGCCACAAGCAACACCTCCAACTCCAAAATAAGTAACAATAATAATATTCTGACTGATATAAGTCTAAACCCTGTCACAAAAAAGACAGGGTTTTTCTTTAAAAATGCAGGCGATGGAAAGAGTAATATTGTGGATTATTTTCACAGATTCTTACGAACTCCAAAAAATATATTTAATAATTTAACTAATAATGAAAGCACGAAAAATTATCCTTTTTGTTTTTCTTATAATAGCAGCAGGCGCCGTGTATTTTGGATGGATGTTTTTTGGCCCAACCATAAAATCGCCTGATGGTAATTTCTTTTATATACACACCGGGTCAAATTATCAACGAGTGAAAGATGACCTGGTAAAAGAGAAAGCTATAAACACCGATTTTTGGATTGATAAAGTTTCAAAATATTCGCGTTATGATAAAAATGTGAAGCCAGGTAAATATAAAATTACTGATGGGATGAGTGCTGTAAATCTCATAAGAATGCTAAAAGCAGGAAGGCAGGTGCCGGTAAATCTTGTAATTACAAAATTGAGGACAAGAGAAGATCTCGCAAAAAAAATCGCGAACAACTTTGAACCCGATTCACTTGATATAATAAATTTTTTGAATAATAATGACTCCCTGCTTCAATTTGACGTAGATACGAACACCATGATGACAATGGTAGTGCCCAATACATACACTTACACCTGGAATACAAACACTAAAAAAGTGTTACAAAAATTATATACGGAAGAACAAAAATTCTGGAATGCTGAGAGAATAAAAAAAGCAAATGCCATGCATCTCACTCCAAAAGAAATTTATGCACTTGCTTCAATTGTAGAAGAAGAAACAAATAAGCAGGAAGATAAAGGGAAAATTGCGAGTGTGTATGTTAACAGGATGCGTAAAGGAATGAGGCTCGCTGCCGATCCAACGATAAAATTTGCGATGAAAAATTTCGCACTTAAACGAATATATCACAAGTACCTTAGCTTTCCGTCCCCTTACAATACCTATGTAAATGCGGGACTGCCACCGGGACCAATATGTACTCCTTCCATAAAAACTATTGATGCGGTACTTGACATGCCGGAAACAGATTACATTTTTTTTGTTGCCCGGTCAGATTTTTCTGGCTTTTCTAATTTTGCTACCACGTATCAGCAACATTTAATTTATGCAAGGGCATACCAACAGGCATTGGATAGCCTGATTAATGAAAAACAACAAAAACAATAATTTATTTATGGCTATTTTAGAGACTTGGAACAGATTTCGTAAATCCCTTTTTCAATTACTTAGGCCTTGCTAAAACCTGCGCAAAGATTTATAGATATTCATCCTATACTTTATTTCAAAAGAAAAAGTAAACAGTGGAAGCCATCCGGCTTCCAGGGTTTTACCTTATATGAAGTTCTGAAAAAGTTTTTTGCGGGCTTTAGTGTTCCGCATCTTACAGAACGGGCAGCAGCAATTGCTTATAATTTTATTATGGCTGTGCCACCCACCTGCCTTTTTCTTTTTACCCTGATACCTAACCTGCCCTTTATATCAAAGAGTTCGCTTAAACTTCAGCTACATGGTTTAATTATTGACATTATTCCCGCTCATAATTATAATAAAGGGGTTATCCAGTTCGTGGATGAAATTATCAATGGATCTAAAATCGGTTTGATCTCATTCACATTCCTCCTATCACTTTTTTTTGCATCAAATGCGGTGATGGGTCTTATGCGTTCATTTAATAAAGGTTATATAGGCTTTAAAAAAGTAAAGGGATTAAAACAACGGTGGGAGGCTATCAAACTCACTATACTTCTTTTTGGATTGGTCTTGGTATGCCTTATACTGCTCCTGGTGCAATCCAATATTTTAAATCTCATAGGTATAAAAAATGAAACCGTTAAACAGCTCATTCTTTATGGAAAATGGATTTTTATACTTGGGTTAATCTTTTACTCGTACGCATTTATCTATAAGTATGCGCCATTTACAACCAAACGATGGAGATTAGTATCGCCGGGCGCTGTTATAGCAACATTTCTCAGCATCATTGTCACCATTGGCTTTTCTTCATTTGTAAATAATTTCGGACGTTACAATTTATTGTACGGTTCAATAGGAACCGTTATGGTATTAATGATAATCATATTTATAAATTCCCTCGCCGTCCTGATTGGTTTTGAGTTTAATCTTAGTATCAATACTTTAAAAACTATCGAAGAACATAAAAACGACCGGGAAAAATCAACAAATTAAAAGGGCTATCCTTTTGAGACAGCCCTTGACCTGAAACGGTATGCAAAAATTTATTTATTGTTTTATTAGTTTTTGACTTGAAATTGATTTTCCGTTCACAACAATATCTAAGATATAAACGCCCGGTGCACTTGAATATAAATCTTTCAATTGCAAGTTGTTTATTCCAGTACTAATACCAACTTTCAATTTCTTTACAACATTTCCGCTGATGTCAATCAGTCTTATTTCGGCATTTCCTGTTTCAGTGCTTTCAAAATTTACATTTACTTCGTCCATATAAGGATTCGGAAGAATCTTCACAATTGGCTTTATAGTAACATCATTATTGATGCGCACCATTTTTACACTATTGTAGCTAAATGCCCCCCCAGGATTTACTTGCTTTAACCGGTAAAATATTACTGTATGCTTTAATATTTCACTTGCATTATCTCTGAAACTATATTGTTCGATATTTTTATTAGTGGATTGTGCCCCCAATATGATTCCCGCAGTTGAAAAGTTAGCTTGATCAAAACTTCTTTCAACTTCAAAATGATCATTTTGTAATTCAGCATTTAATGTCCAGGATAAATTCACAACACTCTTAGATAAAACTGCATCAAAAGTGAGGTAAGTAAGAGGTAATACGCTCCAGTTTTGATTTTTTATCTCCATAAAGTATATTGAATGATAGCGGTTAATTGCACCGCCAGTGGCTCTCACAGTAGAGCCCGTGTAGAATTTAAGTATGGAAACATTGGTGAAATGGTAATTAATTCTTACATCTTCGGAAGCTGTATCAATATTATAACGGTTTGCAACCGGCCCAAAAGCCCATAAATTATCCGGGTTGGGGTCATCACCGTTGATATTATCAGTATCACTTAGGCTTTGAATATTTAATAAAGTGGGTATTAGAGTTGGAACGTCATAGCTTGCATGGCCATTCACCCCAACAAATTCACTAACATTAGAATTATCTCCGTCTACATCTATAGCTGCAGCATCAACTTTAGCAAATGAATAAACAACTCCTGCAGTTGTTTTGAATTCAATATCCCATTTAATATATGAAGATCCCACAGCATTCGGACCACCAACGGTTGGTTGCCATGCATCATAATATCCAATAGTGGAATCATCAATATTAATCAAAATGGCCCCATTAACTATACGCTCAATTTTTACAAAAGCATCAACTCCCGAAGTAACATTTGCAAATTTATAGGTAGCTCCTACTGCCCCGTTAACTCCGGAAACAAGTACTGGTTGTCTGAATTTCAACTTTGGAACTGATTGAGCCTTTGCACCGGCGATGGTGAAGACTGCAGCTATTATAACCAATGTGATATACTTAGCTGATAATGTAAAATTTTTATTCATTTTCTTTGGGTTTGAGATTTCTGGAAAAAAGGCCAGGTTTCTATTTTGAAGCATCCCTGTTTTTTTCCTTCTTGCTAATGTAAAAGTGCAAATTTTGATATTTCTTATTCTCCATTTTCGTTCAATGAACTTTTTTTTCGACGAACAGAATGATTTCGCCGATTTTGCATTTTTAACCCCTTGGTTTTCTCTTCCCACACCTGCGATCGTTAAATCCCTTTCACGTAATCGGCTTTATGAAAACAAAGTTTTTCATGCGTAGATCATATCCCAAAGAAAAATGCCCCGGAGTAACCGGGACATTTTTATCATGATCCTCTCGAAGTAAGCACCTGGTTTTGGTAAAGAGTTAATAACCCGAATCAAATTTGTAAGGGCTGTTTGTTTTAATACTTGATGATCTTTTGCTGAACGGTTTCGCCTTCACAGGTAACCTTCACTATATAGAGGCCGCTTGTTAACGCGCCTACATTGATGGTCTTAGTCTGGCTACCATTTGCATTCTCGACCTTCACAGAAGACTGGCCTTTCACATTAAACAATTCATAAGATACTTTCTTATTCTGCCAACTGGTTGGAATTGTTACCATCAATTCACGGCTGACCGGATTCGGGTACGTAAGAACGACTTTTTTATCGTCATCCGGCTTTCCCATTCTAATGACGCGTACGTCAGAATACAGTTTTCTCCCATCCATATCTACTATGCACAACTTGTAATAAAGCATGGTTGCTTGCATGGTGCTTATATCATCAACGAAGCTAAACGGAATATTTTTAGAGGACCTTTCATTAGTAAAAACTATTCCCGCAGTAGTGAAATGTGTGCCATCAGTACTTCTTTCCACCGCAAAATGGTTTACATTTTGTTCGTTTGGAATTGTCCAATTCATATTCACTGTGCTCTTAATCAGGCTGGCATTGAAAATAATTATATTAAGGGGGAGTACACGTAGGGGAGTCCCCGGTACGTAGGTGAATGCAGTGTCCGAGCATCCATTCCGAATTTCAGTCACCACCAACTGGTACCATCCTGTATCAGGGGTAGTAGGATTTTGTACCGATGCAAATAGTGATCCTTTTGAATTTTTCCAATTCCATAACAATCCCTGGGAGGTTCCAAAAGGCGTAATGTAGTTACTCAAGAGAATATCGCCGCCAATCAACTGCACGGAGTTAGTAAAAGCATGGTTTATAATTCCTGAGGCAGAGGCTGAAGCAATAGGTTTATAATTATCTAGTCCAACCTGTACAGAATCTTTATCTTCCAAACATCCCACATTCGCTGCGGCCGTAAGGTAATATTTACCCGGTTTATTAATGGTTATAATAGCCGTATCAGACTTACCTGTTATTGTTCCATCATTGGTAGTCCATTTATAATATCTTCCATTATCGATAGTTTTTGGTTGCAAAACAATACTCGATATAGAGCAAGAAAGGTTCTGGGGCGGAGCAATGGTAGCGGAAATAACCGGCGCATCCAAAAATGGGTAGGGCCCCGCAAAGTCTGCTAATGATGAGGTAAAGACTGCTGAAGACCTGGTCTTTATCAAAATTCTTGTATAAGGGGGATTACAACTGGTACCAGATGTATTGTTAAAAGCAGGGTCAATTCCTAAGGAGGTTAAATCCACAGCCGCCTCGGAAAACTGGCCGGGGGCATTTGATAAGGAATAGTAATTATTATTAGAAGTTCCCAAATCTTTAGAAGCTGTTCCCCAGGAAGGGCCTGGTATGTTGCTGGAATTGACCGACCCCCAAAAATTCAGTACACTACCTGCTTTTGCTACGATTTTAGCATAGCCATAGGCAGGGTTTAAGCTTGCCCCATAAAATTCTCCTGGGACAAAATTAAATTTTTGCTGGCCGTAGGTCTTTAAATAAGTCAGTTTGCTCACCCATATATAAAGTGAAATGTCAGCAACAGTACTATTTGAATAAGTCATGCTAATATCCACATCGCCTACTTTTTTTAAGGTACCATCGGCGTTAAACTGAAAATCGCTGTGACCGCCTGTTATGGCAGGACCAGCATTTAAAAACTTACCTGTGATGGAATCGTAACTGATTTTACTTACAAATAATTCAAAATCAACGTACCTGGTCCCATTAGTTCCTAAAACAGTTGCACCCATAGCCATTATAAGTGGACTAGGGTTGGTCGAATTTACCCGGGTTCCGTTTCTTCTCATAGATGCGTACACATCTATAATATCTGATTTATCCTGCACCATCTGGCCACCGGAAGAGGTTGACCAAATCGCAGGATTAAACCCATTTTTACTTCCCGCAGCAAAGGATGTTTTATCACGATCATTATAATCCCGCGCAAAAATAGCATCCATATATAGGATGGTGTCTGTAAAACTATAGCGTGGGATGCTGGTTCCTTTCACAAAGGAAATATTTTTCCCGCTGCTCAATGCTGCTTTTGCCAACTCAGCGCCGCTTGTATCTATTACCCCTTTGCCTGAGCCTCCCGGCGTCCAGAACCAGTCATCAGAACCTGATGCTGTAAAAGTTCCATTCTGGCGATAGTCAGTTCTCAAATCACCATCGATGCCAAATCTACCTATAAGGGCACTGTTTTGAACCTGCGCTGAGCTGTAGTGAAACATTAGGCTTGCGAAAGTTGCTAATGAGATCGCGAAATAGTTATAGTTTTTTGGGCGTAGTGTAGGTAAGATGTCTTTAATAATGTTAATTGCTTTTACAAACTTATTTTTCATTTTCCTGGGTTTTATGTGTTTTTTTTTCTCGTATTTATCCCATATGTTATTCCAGGCTGGAGCTTATTCCGTTAGGACTAAAATCGGGACTTGTGAGTACAAAGAAGCTAAATTTGGCCAAGTATCAAGGGAGATTTTCGTTGAACAAGCAACTTATTTCGACGAATGGAATGATTTATTAGTTCACCATTTGTAATTCAGACCATCCTTGCCGGGCGGATTTGTTCCTGAATTATAAACATTTAATAGTAAAAAAAAGCCCGCAATTAAACAATTGCAGGCTATATCTGAAAACCAAATCTTAAGCGATCTTAAAAACAGGGGACATGTCTTACTGTGTTCGTCTTTGCCCGTGTAAATTGTTAGTCTACCTTGAGCATTCCCGCTTTCAGCGTCTTTGTTCCAATACTCATTCTTACGTTATATAAACCATTACTCAAAGTTGACAAACCACTTATTGGAATACTGTTCAACCCTTCACGAACTCGAATTGATTTTTGCAGCACAACCTTTCCTGCAATATCAACAAACTGAATTAAAGTATTTTTTTCAATTGTAGAGTTGAATGTTATAGTGGTGCATGAGGCAACCGGGTTAGGGAATATGCTTAAACCGTGTGTTTTGTTCTCGTTTATTTTTACCGCTTCAATTTTGGAAAATTCGGCTTTGCCAACGCTCGTAATCCATTTTAACTTATAAAGAACCTCGTTAGAGTTAGTTCGCGAGATATCATCAATATACGCGTTTTTATAAAACAGGGCGGTAACATCAGTGTCGAAGGACGTGATTTTTTCAAAAATATTTCCATCCGTACTTCTGTAAAGTTCAATAGAACTGACAGACTTTTCATTTAATGTCCAGGTCAGATTCACTTTATTCTGCATTTGTCTGGTTGCGAAGAAACTGACCCTGCTTTGGGCGAGCACGCCAAACTGTTGACTAACCACATTTGCCATTGCTGTATCCTTGCAACCATTACTTACTTCAGTCACAATTAATGTGTAAATACCTGCAACACTCGTAGCTGCATTTTGAAGTCCTGAAGTGAATCCGTTTGCGCCGGACCATGACCAGGTGAGCCCCTGGTAAGAGCCATTGCTGTTATTGTATTTACTCGCGACAGTATCCCCACCGAGAAGTGTCGCCGAAGGTGTGGCAGTTGAAAGCATATTTGAAGCGAAGGCTGTTGCTTTTGGTTTAAAGATGTCCTGGAGTACCGTTACACTATCTTTCGTTTCTGAACAACCGACAAATGCTGAACTATTGAGATAATACTTTCCCGGTTTTGTAACATTTATCGAACTACTTTGAGAATTATTCATTGAATTCCCGTCAGCCGAAGTCCAGTAATAATAGTTCCCATCCTCTGGCGAGAATGCACTTAACGTCACTGCTGTGTTAGAGCACGTGAGTTTTGCGGGGGTGTTAATGGCTGAAAAAGGCACGGGAGCATCGAGAAACTCGTATGGCCCTGCGAAATCCTGCAACGAAGAGGTGAAAGATGAAGATGACCTGCTTTTAAATAATACGCGGGTAAAAGGTGGGGCACATGCGTTGAAATTCGCCAATGCAGAATCGATACCTAAGGCTGTGAGGTCTATAGCTGCTTCTCCAAATTGCCCAATATCATAATTCATACTGTAATAATTATTTGTAGAACTACCCAAAGTTTGCGCTGTTGTACCCCAGGGGGTGGATGAAATTACGGAGGTATTCATTACACCATACATTGAAACAGTTCCTGATTTAGCTTTAATACGTGCATAGCCATAGCCCCCGGTGACACCATAATATTCACCTGCAACAAAATCGAAGTTTTTGGGAGAAACAGCCAGATAGTCAGCTTGTGAAACCCAAACTAACGCATAAATTTCATTAACAGTGGAGGACTGGAAGTCAAATGATATAGACAAATCACCAGACTTATTAACCGATCCGTCCGGGTTAAATTTCCAGGCAGTATGGCCCCCTGTAAGTGCAGAGCCTGAGTTTGAAAAAGCACCTGTAGAAGTATTATAGTCAAGCCTTGAACAAAAGAATTCTGCATCAAAAAACCTGTTCCCGACGGCAGAAGTGGTACTGATTCCTACATAAGCAAATAAATTGCTGGGGGTTGTTCCTGATACAACCGTTCCATTTCTTCGCATGTGAACATACGCGTCAATAATATCAGCTTTATTGGCAACAGATGCTCCTGTTGGCACGGTTGCCCAGGCAGACGGATTGCTTCCGTTTTTAGAGCCCCCAACAAAAGTTGTCAGATCAGAACCTGCACCGGAGCCTGTTCCGAAGTAATCTCTACCATATCTTGCGTCAAGCAATAGATAATTATTTACATTGCTGTAGCGAGGCACAGCTAATCCTTTGCTAAACGTAATATTATTTCCCGCCGCGAGTGAATTTTTATAAGCACTTGTATTTGTAGTATCGATCACGCCTGCACCCGTTCCACTGTTCATTTTGAACCAATCATGAGTGCCAGCCGCAGTAAAGGAGCCGGTGAGTCGGTAATCGTTTTTAAGATCGCCGTCAATACCAAAATAAGCAGGAGCTCCTGACGAAAGTTGGGCTAATGCCGGTGCAGTAAGTAACAACAGAGGTAAGGCCAATGTAAGAGCCAGCATTGCAATTGCACTGCGGATGTAAACTAGTGAGCATTTGGCACTCACACATCGTGTAGATTTTTTATCCATTTTCCTGGGGTTTGAGATTTTTGGGTTAAAGTGAGTATATTTTCTCTTTTTAAGCATACCGTGATTTTACTGTTCTAATAGTAAAAGTGTTTCTTTTTGTAACGTATTATTCTGCGTTTTCGTTGAATATGTTATTTACTTCGATGAATGGGATGATTTAGCCGATTTGAATTTTTAAACTTAATTTTTTTTGTTATGGAATTGCGATTGATATCTTTTCTCGCCGCCAGGTTTATCTTGAATCTGTAGATGTGAGTTGAACCAACGCAGCGCGCAAAAAAATGTTCCCGAAGATGGAATGGATATCCTTACATCAGCAGTTAAGGGTTAGGATAGGTACCAGGGTAGGATGGTTATCTTTTGAATTGGTAATCCTGATAATCGTCGTATCTGACTATTTGATCGTACCATCAATATCAACTGTGGCAACCTGTAAAAAACCAGGTTAGCTTGCAAAGAACTGATATCATCGGGGGACATCGATAGGTATTATTCTGGGTGACTGATTTTGCCTGAAAATTTTGTTTAGAAATATTTTCGGATCTTATTTCTCAATTTTTTCCCTTCCTTTTTCAAGGAATAAACTTCTACTAAACCCCAAACTGACAGACAAGCCATCACTATCATAAAAATATATTTGATTTGCATATTTACTGTCTTAAAGGTTATAAATAATGATACATTAATGCCAATATTATCGGGTCCTATTTCTTACTATTTTCGCGGGTCACATTTTGACTGGTAATTTCTATCCGAGGACCCCTTCAGGAAAATTAAATTTACCGGATACAAAGATGCATTTGCTGTTATAGTATTACCGGCATTTTCGCCAGATGTATAAAATGTTTAGACGAAGGAATGTATTATGCCGATTTTGTACAATTTGTGGTTGGAATTTCCCCTACTTTAAACCTTTGGAGCCACTTTCACTATCCAGCCCCACAAGTATATGTGAGAATCGAATGCTGGTTTTCAATTAGATAGCACTTTGTGGAATAGGGGTTTTCTTTTTTGGGATAAAAGCCTTTCTTTTAATGATTGATTTTTTTCGCTTCCCGGAATTTGCATTTGGATACATCTGTGTCCTGTCCAAGATGTATTGCTTTTACTACGATTAGTTTGCGGGTTCTGTCATTAGATGCACAGTGTTGACTAAGGTGCTATTGTGCCAATTTGGAATTATAAAGATGGGCGGCAAGGTGAAGAAAGATTGAATTGGTTATAGGACGATAGGTTGCGGCCTACTTTGCGTAAAGCTATACCACGTTTATTCTAACCATAATATCAAATTTCAACGTATCCCTCCGTCCAAGTACACTCAAAAGTAAACGCATAGGTATTTAATCCGATGGTTATCGGATTTGCGTTTAGCCGCTGGTGATAGGCTGCCAGTTTTGTGGCAGCAGTTC
>JBKJRY010000007.1:0-11260 GCA_046593045.1 Chitinophagaceae bacterium
AAAAAACTACGCTAAAATTCCCTTTACTACTTTTCCTTCCACATCTGTAAGCCTGAACCTGCGGCCCTGGAACTTGTATGTTAACTGCTCATGGTCTATACCAAAAAGGTGTAACATGGTTGCATGAAAATCGTGTACATGCACCGGGTCTTTGGTAATGTTGTAACTGTAATCATCGGTTTCGCCATAACTAAACCCTGGCTTCACGCCGGCCCCGGCCATCCACATGGTAAAGCAACGAGGGTGATGGTCTCTGCCATAATTTTCCCTGGTAAGCTTGCCTTGCGAATAAACAGTACGTCCAAACTCACCACCCCAAACCACTAATGTATCTTCGAGTAATCCACGCCGCTTTAAATCTTTCAACAATGCGGCTGTTCCCTGGTCAGTATTCTTGCATTGATCTTTCATACCGCTCGGTAGAGACGAGTGCTGGTCCCAGCCCTGGTGAAAGAGCTGAACAAATCGAACATCTTTCTCCAGCAATCTTCTTGCAAGCAAACAATTGGCTGCATAAGTTCCGGGGTTGCGGCTATCGGGGCCGTACATTTCAAAAACTTCGTCAGATTCATCGCTCATGTCTGTTACTTCCGGTACCGAGGTTTGCATGCGATAAGCCATTTCGTATTGTGCAATACGGGTATTGATTTCCGGATCGCCGTAAGTATCATGTTGTAACTGGTTTAATTTTTTCAGGTAATCCAGCATTTCCTTTCTGTCACCGCCTTCATATCCTTCGGGATTATTGAGGTACAAAACCGGATCTTTGCCACTACCAAACTGAATTCCCTGGTGCTTGCCTGGCAAGAAGCCGTTGCCCCAAAGCCTTGCAAGCAGAGGCTGTCCGCTTCCGTTCTTAGATACCAATACAATAAAGGAGGGGAGGTTTTCATTGATGGCTCCCAAACCATAACTCATCCAGGCACCCATGCTGGGGCGGCCTGCAATCTGGTTACCTGTCTGAAAAAATGTAGTAGCGGGGTCATGATTAATTTGCTCTGTATACATTGATTTTATGAAACACAAATCATCTACCATTTCGGCAGTGTAAGGCATCAGTTCGCTTACCCACTGCCGTGACTGTCCGTATTGCTGAAAATTAAATAAGGATGGTGTAACGGGCAGCGATGCCTGGTCTGCACTCATACCCGTAAGCCGTTGTCCTTTCCTAATTTCGGATGGCAAATCTTTCCCAAACTGGCTTTCCAGGCCGGGCTTGTAATCAAACAAATCTAATTGTGAAGGGCCACCGCTTTGAAAGAGATAAACAATGCGTTTTGCCTTCGGTAAAAAATTAGGAAAGGCTACGGCTGTTTCACCTTCAGCTATTGCCGTCTTGGAAGCATTGCTACCGCCAAATAATTTATCAATCCCCAGCAAAGAACCCAATGCCAATGCACCGATACCCATAGAAGTTTTCACCAGAAAATTTCTGCGGTCTAATTGTTTCTTCACCAGGTCAAGGTCTGGGTTATGTGGGTTAAAGGCTTCTTCGTGATGATGATGATCTGACATATTCAATAATTTATCGTTTTGTGATAACGGCATCGGAATTTATAATGGTACTGGCCACAACCGTATTGGCAGCCAACAGTGCAGGTGATAAAGTATTGTCTATTTTATACTGACCGGCACTTAACCATCCTTTTGCTTTTTTTATATTGGCAGCAAATATTTTTTGCTGACTGTCTGCAAGGCTTAGCAATAAGTCTATTTCTTTTTTTACCGGTTGCCTGCCCGCTAACTCTTCAAATATTTCTATAATGGCTTTTTTACGGTCAGATGCCTTAGTAATTTTTTCACCCATTACTTTTGCGGCTTCCACATAAGTGGGGTCGTTTAGCGTAACCAATGCCTGCAATGGTGTATTGGTACCTTGCCTGCGCATAATACAACTGGTGCGGATGCCTGCATCAAAAGTGGCTTGCGTAGGATTTGGTACCGACCTTTTCCAAACAGTGTACAGGCTGCGCCGATACACATTGCGTCCGCTATCCTGCGGATAGACTGCTCCGTTGATGCGCCACATATCTGGCGGTTGATATGGATATACACTTGGCCCGCCAATCGTATCGTACAATAAGCAACTAACAGCAAGAACATTGTCTCGCAACATCTCAGCCGTTAACCTTCCTGCCGGGCCACGAGCATAAAAAATATTTTCCGGGTCGGCAGCCATTAACTTTTCATTGGTATTGGACTGCTGGCGATAAGTAGCAGACATCACCATTAGTTTTACCAGCCCTTTTACATCCCAGTTGTTTTCCCGGAAAGTGACTGCAAGCCAATCCAACAGTTCAGGATGGGTTGGTAGCGAACCCTGGTTACCAAAATCTTCGGACGTCTTTACCAGTCCCTTTCCGAAAAACATCTGCCAGTAACGGTTTACCGCTACACGACTGGTCAGAGGATGGTCGGGATGCAGTAACCATTTGGCAAGGCCTAACCGATTTTTTGGATATTCTTTTGGCATTTTTAATAAACGCTCAGGTACACCAGGCGTTACCTCTTCTTTAGGCATATCATACTGTCCACGCTCAAGCACATACGCTTTACGTGGCTGCGGCATTTCCTGCATGATCATTAATTCAGGAATGGCTTCTAATGTATCTGCATATTTCTTTTTAACAACGGAAATTTCCTTTTGTAAATTTTGATAAGGCTTAGAGATATTAGACAAATAAAAGGCAAGGAGATGATTTTTTTCCGCAGTTGTTAACTGAGCTGGTGGTTTAGAAAATATTCCGGCAAAAGTTTTACCCGTAAATATTTGAGTAATTTCTACGGAAGTTAGGAGCCTGTTAAATACTTTTATCTCTTTCATCTTTCCACCAACCAATCCCTTGCCTCTCTCCCATGCGCCAAATTGAATGGCAGGTTGCTGATAGTTATCATCCAGATCAATCCCTTTGTATTTTTTAAAAAGAATGCCTTTATATAAATTATCCTGGTCAATGGTAGTAGCCATTTCATTTCCATTCAGAAAGACATTGTATCCCGCCGCCTTTCCCGATCCATCATAAGTCACCGTTACCTGCACCCAGTTATCTCTCGGAATATCCTGTTTTGTGTATTTGATTATGGCATTGTACGGAGCGGTGTGGGCCATAGTCAGTTCAAGTCTGCCGTTTTTAATGTATAGATGAAAGCCTCGGAAATCATATAATAAAGTTGAAACGCCCTGGTGGAAAATAACCCCCTCTTTTAACCCCTTTGGCACATTTACCCAAAGACTGATCGTAAATGGATCGTCTTTATCGAACTTACCTACGTTCTTTGTATCCATCCAGGTGTCGCCTGCAAACTGTAACACCCTACTATTACCATCAACAACAAAATTGGGATCTTCTATAATGCCACCTTCCCTCTTCATTTGCCCTGTGCCGTTATCAGCTCTATTTTTTAAATCTTTTATAAGTGGATACCACGCTACCATCCCTGATGGATTGGCTTTGCCGGCAAAGCTCTTGTACCCCTGGTTAGATATCCAGTCATTAAAATTATTAAGCTCAGATTGTTGTACAACTTGTTTCTTCGCCTGCTTTTGTTTATCGAAATTTTTGATATAGTCTATAACCCTTTGCTGCTCTGCATCGGGCAACAGCATGGTAGGCACCGGCATGGCATTGTCCCAGGATATCTGCCCTGCTTCTTTTACATTATTAAAGTAAGCAAATAAGGAATAATATTCCTTTTGTGAGACAGGGTCAAACTTATGGTCGTGGCATTTAGCGCAGCCAACAGATAACGCCATGATGGCGTCACCCATCGTATTTGTTCTGTCGGAAACATATTCCACCCGAAACTCCTCTTCCACAATTCCGCCTTCCATATTATGTTGGTGATTTCGATTAAAGGCGGTTGCAATCAACTGCTCTCTGGTAGGATTGGGTAACAGGTCGCCGGCGAGTTGCCATGTAATAAAATCGTTGTAATGCAGATTGTGATTAAAGGCTTTTATCAGCCAATCGCGCCAGGGGCTCATGTCACGCAAACGGTCAACTGAATAACCGTGACTGTCAGCAAATCTTGCAGCATCTAACCAATCCACCGCCATGCGTTCGCCATAATGCGGCGAAGCCAGCAGGCGATCTACTTGTTTTTCATAAGCGTTGGGTGATTTGTCGTTGATGAAATTATTTATTTCCTGCAATGTTGGCGGCAGCCCGGAAATATCAAGGCTTAGCCTGCGCAACAAAATTTCCCTGCCTGCTTCCGCTGAAAAGATTAAATTCTTTTGTTCTAATTTATTAAGGACAAAATTATCAATCGGATTTTTTACGAGATCCTTTGCCTTGACTTTTGGCGGATCTGTTTTTTCTGGTTTTACAAATGCCCAGTGCGGTTTGTATTCAGCGCCATCTTCAATCCACTTAATAATGGTCGCTTTTTCTTTTGCTGTTAAATCAAGATGCGATTTAGGATCGGGCATCACATAATCAGGGTCAGTGGAAAGAATGCGATAAACCAGTTCGCTCTTACGTAAATTACCAGGCTTTATCGCATATTTCCCCGGCGTTTCAGGAAGTTCTCCATAAGCTGATTCCTTTAAATCAAGCCGTAAACCTGCTTCCAATTTCTCTTTATCGGGCCCATGGCATTTAAAACATCGATCGGAAAGAATGGGTTTTACATCTTGATTGAAACTGATATTTTTAGGAAGTTCATTGTAGGCTTGCTGTACATCTACGGGCAGATCTACCGAAGAGCAGGAGGAAAAAATAATTAATAAAGAAAACGCCGGTAATAATAATTTTATCATATGGCAATATCTAAAATTTCGACCGCAAACCAGAACTTTAAAAATACAGTGATCACTTACCCAAATATTTTGTGCCCTTTTGATTTTAAATAATGCAGTCATTTGTATATACATCGTAATTTTCGGTAATTGCAACCAAGCTCATCCATCTATGACAGGTGAAAGTAATAAAGAAAGTTCCTTCTTAGTATGGTAGAGTCTGTTAAACCGGCATTTATAAAATTAATAAGATAATTACAATACGCAACGTCCACTACGTGAGGCGTTGCTGAGAAAGAAAAGAGGATGGGGGAAACCGGCAAGAAAGGGGACACAATTCCCCCTGCATACCCGCGCCAATGAAGGAATAAAAATGCAGGTCGCAGACCAACACCCAGCGCTGGATGAAGTTATGCAATGGATTCCTTTAACCAACGTAATGGATAGAAACCAGGAAAAGGTAAAGGTTTATCAACATAAAAAACAACGCAGGAAATGTTTGCAGGAAACTGTCCTTCACTTTTATCCGGGTTGCTACTCCAAGTAACATTAGTACAGCTAACCCGAGGGCAGATACAACTAGAAAAAAAGGGATCATCAAACCTACCAGCAGCCCTATACCACCCAATATTTGTAACCATGCTGCCAACAGTCCAAATTTCTGTAAACCGAAGCGTTTGAATTCCAGTTTAAAATTGGGAGAAATAAAAAAATAAGCTCCATAAAAAAGAAACGCTACTGCCGTAAAAAGTATAAAAAAGATGTTTAGAATACTCAAAGATTAATAATTTTTGCGTAAGCTGCTGCAACAAATAAGGATAATAGGAGCAGGACCAATGAAGGCACATGCTTTTGCCATGGGTTTTTAACCTTGAAATGAGCCACTTGTGCACATACCATTAAAAAGGCCATACCCAGGGCAGGTATTGCTACAAGCGCAGGGTACCAGATGCCCGCAATCAATAGCGTTGATAAAGCAATTTTTGAGGCTCCAACTATGTTGCGCACGAGGTCGGGCAAACCGTATTGTTTAAATTCCACCACTATATTGTCGAACCGGAAAACCCAGACAACGATAATTGAAATGGCAATGATAATTTGGGCAAGTATGACTAATGAATGCATAATGTTTGAGATTTTGTTGAAAGAAAATGTTTTATCGCAGGTTATAAAATAATACGGGCGAATGCGAAGTACAATTTAACATCAAAAGCTGATGTTTTGTTCCAAAACACGCAGAATTCTCAGTTCCTGCATCAATTTCCTGCCTTTTGCTTTTTTTGATTCAGCAATGCCGTGCCTTGCATAAAGTAAACATTGCAGGCACTGTTGCCGGCTTGATTTTCTTATCACAACCAAAAGTGTGTATAGCAATTGCAGAGATAACTGCAAGCATCACCCGAACTTTTGTGCCGGCTGCTTGTTTTATGAAAAAGACGCTATGATTTACTTTTTATTTACTGCTTTAACAATGTTATTTATGCAAACTACTACCATCTTTGATTTTAACAACAATACGAAATTGACAAACTGGACAGTGATAGACGATGTAGTGATGGGTGGAAGGTCTGACGGTATATTTGAAGTAAATGTTGATGGAAACGGGATGTTTCACGGATCAGTTTCTTTGGAGAACAACGGTGGTTTTTCATCCATCAGGTATGCCCGAGAACGAATGAACGTTGATGGATTCAGCAAATTTGTTATTCGTATAAAAGGTGACGGGAAAAACTACCAGTTCAGGGTAAAAACAAATGCTTCAGACTACCATTCCTATGTTTTTACTTTCATAGCAAATCCAGGCTGGCAAACTATTGACATACCCTTTAATGAAATGACCCCTGCATACAGGGGAAGACGATTAGACAAGCCAAATTACCCCGGAAAAGGCTTTGAAGAACTGGGTTTTTTAATAGGTAATAAAGTACCGGAAAACTTTAAGCTGGAAATTGACAACATAAAACTTCAATGAATTTATTGAAGCTTTTTCTTCTTTTGTCAGCAGTCTCTACAATGGTGCAAGTTTGCAATGCAGACCGTCCTACCTGCACCTGTTAAAGTATCTTTTTTTGCATTTGCTGGTCTTCCTCTTTTAACCTAAAAATATTTACCAATAATAAATGAGACCGCCGATGTTGCGTGTTCGTGTTGATGCGTTTGTAGCCCGGCATCACCAACATCAGTTTGAAGCCATAGCACAATTTAACTTAAGTCACCCAATATTTTATAAAACCAAACTCATCAATCCAACTTTCATAAAATTTTGCTGATGAATATTTGTATTGCTCCGGATAAATATTGTGGATAATGATTGGTGATAAAGGAACAATTTATTTGTTGCTAAGGTAATTAAAGCAACCAGGGCGTGGCGCATATATTTTGTTTCCAACTCTCTGCTAGTTGTTGGTGTTTGCTAGGCAACAAAACCTTCCGCACAACACACAACAACAGCGGGGCTCGGACCAGAAAATATGTGATGGCCAGAAAATAGTATTGAATGCTTTTAGTATCGGAGCCAGCTACCTGTGGCAGGACGGAACGACCTCACAGGATTACGTAGTTTCACGGCAAGGAAATTATTTCGTTGAGGTTAATAATAATTGCGGCTCTTCTGCAGATTCGATAAATATCATTGATGCTAATTGTGATATTTTTATTCCGAACGCATTTTCGCCGAATGAAGACCGAAAAAATGATGTATTCCGCATTTCGGGCGGTAATGACATCAGGGAATTTTCCATAAAAATATACGACCGCTGGGGATCTTTGGTATATGCTTCGGACAATGCGCTTGAAGGTTGGAGAGGTATATGCAGCAATAAGAAATGCGAAATTGGTATGTATGTATATTTGGTACAGTTTAAAAAGGTTGCAGACCCATCGACGCGATTGCTAAAAGGAACTGTGCTGCTCGTGCGATGATTGGCTAATGCAGATTAAAAATGTTCATAGTAATAGATGCACGGACAGCGTAATATTAATTCAGGAATGTCCGGTGAGGATACCGGCCAGGAAAGGGGCGCAATAAAAAATGCCCGTAGTCACAGACTTACGAACAGAAGTACTTTTTTATTTATTGATTACCTCAGGTAGCAGTGCTTTACTTACTCTTATTTTATGCTCTCTTATAAGGCACAAGTAGAAACTTGCGCCATTTATCCTCTTTTATATGCTTGGACTATTGTAGGGTTTAAGGTAGTTGTACAATAATCTTAAAATGTCCGTAGTCACAGACGTACGGACAGCAATACTTTTTTTATTTAACCTTTCTACGGATAGCAGGGGATGGGGTTTTGTTGTTTTATTTATTTAAGCTTTGTAAATGTTATAGTATCTGTTATAATCGGTTGTGTCCAACCTTTTGATGTATCAGTATTTTTTTGTTCTAAGATTACTTGCATTTTATCATACAAATACTTAGGACATAATTGGCATAAACCTTCTTTGCCAGGGCCAGGATTCGTGAAGGCCTGATTTGATGTATCTAATAACCCGAATGTAAATGAAAAATTTTCTAAGTTATTGTTGTTAACAGGTATCGAAAAATGGTAGCCATAGTTGGAGTCAAGAATTTTTTTTCCATCCTTATAAGTAAAGCTTATTTCTGTCCATGCTGTATTAACTTGCATTTTAGTTCCATCAAGAAGGTTAAAACTTTTTTTATCAGAGATATACTCCAAAACAGTTGAACCGTTAGCTTTGGCTTCTTCTTTCGTCTTGCTATGACCGAATAATCCATTATCGTTATCACAACCCATAATTGACAAACAAGAAAAAACTATTAAAATCAGCGTTAGTTTATAAAATGGTTTCATAATTATTTTTAATGTGCCACTCTGGTGTTATCAATATATGTAGGCTGTATTATTATTCTGTTTTTAGGAATATTTACAGGTGCAGGTGTCAGTTGCCCATCAACCTGAACACCCGGATTACTTCTTTCAATTTCAGCTTGCTTTGTTGCAGGAAAAAAATTACTTTCTGTTGTTTTATATTCTATTTCTGACTTGCCCTGGATTGTTGTGACTTCCGAAGTTTCTCCGTTCTTTAATCCTGCCGCATCTAAAGCTTTTGTAGGAACACCAGTACAATCCTGAGATCCAAGTATATAACTTGTTGCGGTTTCTTTCTCAGCAGCAGCATTCATTTTTGCATCAGTAGCAGCATCTGTTTTAATACGAAATCCGTCACTAAATCTTTGCTCAACATTTCCTTTACTATCGGTTTCCGAAGTTGCCTTACCCTTACCGTCAGCATAATTACCTTTAAATGTATTATAATCTGAATTGGTAAATTCACTAAGTGTTTTAAAAGGTTTACCATTAGTTGAGTGTCCCGGTCCACTTGATCCGCCCCTCTTCCTGGCGGGTGTCCTCACCCGACATTCCACGATCATAATTTATCCATGTAGTGAGTGAGAATTTTAAATTCATCTTCTCCTGTTTCATAAAATTTTGCTAATGAAAATCTATATTGAATTGGGTCATTGCATAATTGCCAATGTGGTTGAAGAGGATTATAATGCATATAATCAAGTTTTTCTCCTGCCATCTTTCTATCCGTAATTAAAATTGCCAAATGGTCTCTTTGCCAAAAAGTATAATTTCTATCTTTTGGGGCAGTTGCTTATTCAGCTAAACCTGCTTCATCCTTTCTTAAATGTTTTAAAAATATATGACCTGTATATTCTCAAAGCTTTCTTTGGGTGTTTCTTTTCCATTCATCTTTAACGGCTCCCATAAAACATGAATATGATTTGGCATCACGACATATCCGTAAATAAAAACCAGTTCATGTTGCACAAGCCACTGAAAACTTTCTATAGTTATCATCTTCATTTCATCATTCTTAAGCAAATGTTTCCAACCTTTAATGACTGATGTCCAAAAATAAACTTCATTTAATGATTGATGACTTTTTCGCTCGCCTGTATATTTAAAAGATGCGGGCATTTTATTCTAAGATAATAATATTTAATATAGCAATGTCCGGTGGGGACACCGGCCAGGAAAGGGGGAGAAAGAAAAAACATTAGCAGGTGATTTTATCACTAAAAAACCGTCTCACATCTTATGAGACGGCTTCTTCTTTTTTTAGTTTACATCAACCTGGAGAATTTGTCCACCACCCGCTGCGACTGGACTAAATCCCCAATTGGAAACATATAATTTACCATCAGGACCCATTGTCATTCCCGTTGGTAGATTAAGACCCTTTGCTATAACAGTTCTTGCCCCACCCGGATCGATTCTTATTATTCTTCCAAGGCCAGGAGTTGGAAAAGGTGCGCCTACAGTCATTTCCAAAACATAAGTACGATCATTCTTGTCGATCACTAATCCAAGAACCATGTTTAAATCAGCAGCCCAATCTTTAAGCTGCCCCGATGGAGTAATTTTCAAAATCTTAGAATTACCACCGGTATTTGGAAAAGGGTGAAGGTTTCCTACAAAGAAATTTCCGTGATAAGCAATTGCTGTAGGAACTATATGACCCTGGCTGGCTGATATATCCACCACCCTGCTTATGTTTCCACTTGTAGTTACTTTTACAAGCTCACCATGATTGGGCTCAAGAGCATATAGGTCGCCCCGAACGTTGATCATACTATACCATGTGCCATCGGGCTCAAAATCCTCTTCTTCAGGTTGAGCTACAGGATGCGATTGCTGAAAAGCACTTAAATTAGCAATCATTGTCCAGCTCCCGTCGTCATTTATTCTGACAATTCCGTTTGGAACTGAGGCAACTCCATGAGAACAGCCTGTGCCGGCCAATAAGGCGTATAAGGTATTGCCCACAAATTCGACATCGGCAACGCCTTCCACATCTCCTCCAATAATTTCGTTAGCCTGGCTTGACGGTAAATCATCCGTTACTACGGTTTTGATTCCTGCCGGGGAAATCTTTGTAATTCTTCCGCCAGTTAAGCTTCCTGTATATGGCCCAACAGGAAAGATAACCTGGTCACACTGGCCAATGGTAGATAAACTGCCTCCAAGTCCACCTTCGGCAACATATAAATTTCCATCTGGCCCGAACTTTAAACCTCTCGGATTATTCAAACCATCAGCGAATACATGAACGTTGTTGGTCAATAATTCCGTCGCCGGTTTTTTGTTAAGCATTGCAACTCGTGTTGCATTATCTGTCTCCTTCAGAGAAGAAATGGTTTGTTTCTGACAGGAAATAAAGAAAAGAATAATGGAGATCATTATCCCCATTTTCTTAAAGTTTGTTTTACGCATAATTACCTCCTTGATTTTTAATTTAAAAAAAACTTAAATCGTGGCCTTGATATAAACAACACCAATTTGATAAAAATAATCAGTATTTTATTTGAGGTGGCGGCAGAAGTGATGTCAATTTTTTCTTATATTACTTTTCTCTTTTTGTAATATCAAGACAAAGTTACTAATGTAAATTTTCCGGGGAGATTAGTTTTCTAATAGAATTACAAAACTAAATTAAATCATATTAATACCTCAATATCGCAGGTTATATGACTAAATAAGCCTC
>JBKJRY010000254.1:0-7759 GCA_046593045.1 Chitinophagaceae bacterium
TAAATACCGTTGTATAATTTCCGGTGGCGGCAGTACCATATCCACTCCTGTTACTTTAAAATATGAAACAAGATGGTCTGGTGCGGTTGATTCACTTTGGACTAATACCGCCAATTGGAGTTGCGGGATTTTACCGGATGGCAATACAGATGTCATCATTAATTCCGTGGTACCCTACCTGCCAGTAATTAATGGAAATGCAATATGCAGAAGCTTAACAGCGAATCCGGCGGCAGCTCTAAAAGTCAAAACTGGATTTAATTTGACTATAACTGGTAAATAAACGGTATTGAATTCATTTAACATCTTGCCAGTTAGTATTCAAAGCAAAAGTCACAGCCAACAGTGAAGTCAACGGTTTCTGAATTTGATTAGCCCTCCCAAAACCAAGAAGGTTTCGAAAACCTTCTTGGTTTACCTTTCAAAAAAAGGAGCAAGATTTCTCTTCCTCCCTGAGTTTTTTCATTATGAAATTCGCTAATTAGCACAATAATATTTATTCTTCTTCATCATATGCCATCGCTTCTTTAGCCGTCATCAGCAATTCACATTCCTCTTTGCTCTCTACAATCATATTTTCAAATTCTCTCAGCCCGGTTCCTGCTGGTATAGGATGACCGGTAATTACATTTTCCTTCAGGCCAAGCATAGTATCTGTTTTGCCCTGTATGTCAGCGGATCCACCAAAAACCAAGAAGGTTTCGCAAACCTTCTTGGTTTACCTTACAAAAAAAGGAGCAAGATTTCTCTTACTCCCAAGTTTATACATTAGCGAATATTCAAATTGCCAACTGGCACCTTATCATTTATTCCTCTTCATCGTAAGCCATCGCTTCTTTCGCAGTCATCAGCAATTCATATTCCTCTTTACTTCCCACGATCATGTTTTCAAACTCTCTTAACCCTGTTCCCGCCGGTATAGGATGACCTGTAATTACGTTTTCCTTAAGGCCAAGCATTGTATCTGTTTTACCTTGTATGGCAGCAGATGATAATACTTTGGTTGTTTCCTGGAATGATGCAGCTGATATCCAGCTTTGAGTTCCCAGAGAAGCTTTTGTAATACCCAGCAACAACGGCGAAGATGTCGCAGGCCTTGCATCTCGGAATTCGACAACATTTTTATCCGCACGACGAAGCACAGAATTTTCTTCCCTTACTTCACGCAATGTAACTATTTTACCAGGTCGCATTTTTGTGCTGTCCCCTGATTCAGTAACTACTTTTTTATCAAATATCCAATCGTTCTCAGTATTAAAATCATGCCTGTCTTCTGTATCACCTTCTAGGAATTTTGTGTCGCCGGCATCTTCAATAGTTATCTTACGCATCATCTGCCTTACGATAACTTCAATATGCTTATCGTTTATTTTTACACCTTGCAAACGATACACTTCCTGGATTTCATTAACCACATATTCCTGAACCGCAAAAGGACCTTTAATAGAAAGTATATCCGCAGGCGCGATCTGTCCATCAGATAAAGCAACTCCTGCTTTAATAAAGTCACCTTCCTGTGCCAGGATCTGCCGGGTAAGGGGAACAAGATATTTCTTTACAACTCCGTCTTTAGCTTCTACTATGATTTCCCTGTTACCACGCTTAATATTTCCGAAAGAAACTACACCATCAATTTCAGAAACGACCGCCGGGTTACCAGGATTTCTCGCTTCAAACAATTCTGTTACACGTGGAAGACCTCCTGTAATATCTCTCAATTTACCCAACACCCTTGGTATTTTCACTACAACCTGTCCGGCTCTTACTTCTTCGCCTTCCTCCATAATGATATGCGAACCAACTGGTAAATTATATCCCTTTGTGTCTTTTTTACCTTCAATCAGTAAAGAAGGTATGCGCGCTTTATCTTTTGTTTCAATTACAACCTTTTCCCTGTGGCCTGTTTGTTCATCAGCCTCTTCACGGTAAGTAATGCCGTCTGCAATATTTTCAAATTTCACTGCGCCATCTATCTCAGAAACAATTACATTATTAAATGGATCCCAAGTGCAAATCACATCACCTTTCGTTACTTTCTGACCATCTTTTACATTCAATGTTGCTCCGTAGGGAACATTATTGGTAATTAAAAGCCTGTCATTTTTGACATCCATTATCCTTACCTCACCTGTGCGGCCAATTACAACCTTGGATTTATCACCGGCGTTATTCACCGCATCTACAGTCCGCAATCCATCGAACTGAATAGTACCGTCAAATTTGGCGGCAAGGGTAGATTCTACTGAAGCAGAACCCGCAACACCACCCACGTGGAATGTGCGTAACGTAAGCTGTGTACCCGGCTCACCAATTGATTGAGCAGCGATAATTCCTACAGCATCACCTTTCTGCGCAGTGTAACCTGATGCAAGATTTTTACCATAGCATCTTACACAAACCCCTCGACGACTTTCGCAAGTAAGTACAGAACGAATTTCTACACTCTCAACACCCGCTTCATCTATGCTATGTGCAATTTCCTCTGTTATATTTCCACCTGCTTCTACTATCAAATTTTCATTCAGATGATTGTAAACATTATGAAGAGAAGTTCTTCCTAATATTCTGTCATATAATGGTTCAATTACATCTTCATTACCTTACAATGCTGAAGTTGCAATACCTCTCAAAGTTCCACAATCCTCCTCATTTATTACAACGTCCTGGGCTACGTCTACCAATCTCCTGGTTAAGTAACCAGCATCTGCAGTTTTTAATGCCGTATCGGCAAGTCCTTTACGTGCACCATGTGTAGATATAAAATATTCCAACACATTCAATCCATCTTTAAAGTTGGAGAGAATAGGGTTCTCAATAATTTCACTGCCTGAGCTACCGGATTTACGTGGCTTAGCCATCAAACCCCTGATTCCTGCGAGCTGCTTAATTTGTTGTTTAGAACCCCTCGCCCCTGAGTCAAGCATCATATATACAGAATTGAAGCCTTGCTTATCAGCAGCCAATTCGCGTATAAGCGTTTCCGTAAGACGGGTATCTACCCTGCTCCAGATATCAATGATACCATTGTACCTTTCATTATTAGTAATCAACCCTGAGTTATAGTTATCCCAAACTTCATCTACCTCACCGGTTGCATTATCAATCATTTCCTGCTTTGTATCAGGAATTATAAGATCGTTTATATTAAACGATAAACCTCCTTTAAATGCCATGCGGAAACCAAGCTGCTTGATATCATCCAGGAACCTGGCGGTGGAAGGAATATTCGTCCACTTAATAATGTCACCAATTATTTCACGCAATGCTTTCTTTGTAAGTAAAGCATTTATATAACCCGCTCCTTTAGGAACGTGTTGGTTAAATATTACACGTCCTACAGTAGTTTCAATTAACTTTTTCTCAAATGAACCGTCGTTATTACGCACTTCTACTTTAACCTTTACGTGTGCGTGAAGATCGATGCGCTGCTCATTGTAAGCGATAATAACTTCTTCAGAGGAATAGAATGACTTATCCTCTCCTCTTACTTTTAACTCAGGTGTAGATCTTCTGCCTTTAGTAATATAATATAAGCCCAATACCATGTCCTGTGATGGAAGGGTAATAGGCGTTCCATTCTGAGGATTCAAAATGTTATGAGAAGATAGCATTAACATCTGCGCTTCAAGAACTGCTGCATGACTTAATGGAACATGAACAGCCATCTGATCACCATCGAAATCCGCGTTGAATGCTGTTGTAACCAACGGATGCAACTGTATTGCTTTACCCTCAATCAATTTAGGCTGAAATGCCTGGATTGACAAACGGTGTAATGTTGGAGCCCTGTTCAACATAACAGGATGCCCTTTCAAAATATTTTCAAGAATATCCCAAATGATTGCTTCTTTTTTATCTACCAATTTACGGGCACTCTTCACTGTTTTTACAATACCCCTTTCAATCAGTTTGCGAATGATAAACGGTTTGAATAATTCTGCAGCCATATCTTTTGGCAAACCACATTCATGCATTTTTAGTTCAGGTCCTACAACAATTACAGAACGACCTGAATAATCAACACGCTTTCCAAGTAAGTTTTGACGGAAACGTCCCTGTTTACCTTTCAATACATCACTCAATGATTTCAATGCTCTTCCGCCTTCAGCTTTTACAGCATTTGATTTCCTTGAGTTATCAAATAATGAATCTATTGCTTCCTGTAACATTCTCTTCTCGTTACGAAGGATAACCTCTGGAGCTTTAATTTCCAATAATCTCTTTAAACGATTGTTACGGATAATTACCCTGCGATACAGGTCATTTAGATCAGATGATGCAAAACGGCCACCATCTAATGGAACTAATGGCCTTAACTCCGGGGGAATAACCGGTATATATTGCATTACCATCCATTCAGGACGATTGTTGATTCTTGTATTTGCATCGCGGAAGCTTTCCACCACGCTCAAACGCTTTAATGCATCTGCCTTACGTTGTTGTGAAGTTTCGTTGGCCGCTGCATTGCGAAGATCAAATGATAACTGATCCAGGTCAATTCTCTGTAGCAGATCATGCACCGCCTCAGCACCCATTTTGGCAATGAACTTATCAGGATCTTCATCTGGCAAGTGTTGATTATCTTTTGGGAGGGTATCCAGAATATCAAGGTATTCTTCTTCTGTCAAAAGATCACCATAGTTCTGGCCTTTGTCGGCCCGTATACCAGACTGAATTACTACGAATCTTTCATAGTAAACAATAGTTTCTAATTTCTTAGAACTCATGCCAAGCAAATAACCAATCTTATTTGGCAGAGATTTAAAATACCAAATGTGAACAACAGGAACCACTAATTTAATATGACCCATTCTTTCACGGCGAACTTTCTTTTCAGTAACCTCAACACCACAGCGGTCGCAAACGATTCCCTTATAACGTATGCGTTTGTACTTTCCGCACGCACACTCATAATCTTTTACCGGGCCGAATATTCTTTCACAAAACAATCCGTCTCTTTCCGGCTTGTAGGTGCGGTAGTTAATTGTTTCTGGCTTAAGAACTTCACCATAGCTTCTTTCAAGAATAGAATCCGGTGAAGTAAGGCCGATTGTAATTTGAGAAAACGTTGAACGTGGACGATTTTCTTTTCTTATCATATTTTGAAGTTTAACCCCAAACTCCTAAAGGGGCTTAGAATTTTTTTGCTTTAATTTGTTAGGTCTTTTCCTTATTCCCCTTCAGGGGTTAGGGGTTTTACTCAAACTGAAGATCCAATCCAAGACCTCTCAATTCATGCACTAATACATTGAATGATTCAGGAACACCGGGCCGTGGAATATTATCACCTTTTACTATCGCCTCGTAAGTTTTAGCCCTTCCAATAATATCATCAGATTTTAAGGTCAATAATTCCTGGAGAATATTAGATGCACCATACGCTTCCAACGCCCATACTTCCATTTCACCAAAACGCTGACCACCGAATTGCGCTTTACCACCAAGAGGTTGTTGTGTAATAAGGCTGTATGGTCCTATTGAACGTGCATGCATTTTATCATCAACCATGTGATGCAACTTGATAATGTAAATTATCCCTACTGTTGCTTTCTGATCAAAGCGCTCACCAGTTTCTCCATCATATAAATACGTATGGCCAAAAGTCGGAAGATTTGCTTTTTCAATTTGCTCAGCAATTTCATCAACGGATGCTCCGTCAAAAATAGGAGTAGCAAATCTTTTGTCAAGCTTTTCCCCTGCCCAACCAAGTACTGTTTCATAAATCTGGCCAAGGTTCATACGACTTGGTACGCCCAAAGGATTCAGCACAATGTCAACCGGGGTGCCGTCTTCAAGGAAAGGCATATCTTCCTGGCGAACGATTTTTGCAACAATACCCTTATTACCATGTCGGCCAGCCATTTTATCACCTACTTTCAATTTCCGTTTAACTGCCAAATAAACTTTAGCAAGTTTCAATACACCAGCAGGTAATTCATCACCGATTGAAATATTAAACTTCTCTCTTTTAAATCTTCCTAATTCTTCGTTGTATTTAATATTGTAATTATGCAGGAGTGTATTGATGTTATCATCAGTTTTTGCATCACCGCTCCAGCCAAGAGGATTTACATTCTGGTAATCAATATTAGCAAGATTTTTTGCCGTGAATTTGGCATTTTTACCAATAAGTGTTTCACCAAAATTGTTGGTTACTCCTGAAGAAGATTTATCTTTTAATAAAACAAGTAATTTACTTATAAGCAACTCTAATTGATCAGCCTCAACTTTTTCGTGGGTTTTATCAATCTTTTCAAGCGTGGCTTTTTCTTTTACTTTACCATTCTTGTCCTTCTTCGCACGCTGGAATAATTTTTTATCAATAACTACACCTTCGGTTCCACTTGGCGCTTTAAGTGAAGCATCTTTTGCATCCCCTGCTTTATCGCCGAAAATTGCTCTCAACAACTTTTCTTCAGGAGTTGGGTCACTTTCACCTTTAGGAGTAATCTTACCTATAAGGATGTCCCCTTCTTTTACATGAGCACCAATTCTTATTACCCCATGCTGATCAAGATCTTTCGTAGCTTCTTCACTTACGTTTGGAATATCGGGAGTAAGTTCTTCCTCACCCAATTTGGTATCCCGAACCTCAAGTTCAAATTCATCAATATGTATAGAAGTGAATAAATCTTCTTTTACCACTTTCTCACTGATAACGATAGCATCTTCAAAATTGTAACCTTTCCATGGCATGAATGCCACTTTAAGATTACGGCCAAGTGCTAATTCTCCATCTTTTGTAGCATAACCTTCTGTCAAGAAATCACCTGAATGTACAGTCTGACCTTTCTTTACTGCGGGGCGAAGGTTGATACAGGTACTCTGATTTGTTTTTATAAACTTGGTGAGTTTATATATAATAAGATCTTCTTCAAAACTTACCAGTTTTTGCGATTGATTCCTATTGTACCGAACATGAATTTCATTTGCATCAACATATTCAACGAGTCCATCACCATCTGCATGAATTTGAATCCTCGCATCCCTCGCAGCTTTGCCTTCAAGGCCTGTTCCTACAATTGGAACCTGCGGAAGAATAAGCGGAACTGCCTGGCGTTGCATGTTTGAGCCCATCAATGCACGGTTGGCATCATCATGTTCAAGGAACGGAATCAATGAAGCGCTCAAACCAACAATCTGGTTTGGAGCCACATCCATGTATTCAACATCGCCTTTATCAAGAATCGGAAAATCACCGGTTTCCCTGGACTTAACTTTATCATTTACAAATGCTGAATTTTCGTCAAGAGGTGCATTTGCCTGTGCAATTTTTGCCGAATCCTCTTCCTCAGCACTCAGAAAAAATACTTTTTTCATATCCACTTTACCATCATGCACTTTCCTGTAAGGAGTTTCTATGAAACCCATTTCATTTATCTTGGCGTGAACGCAAAGTGTGGATATCAATCCAATGTTTGGACCTTCCGGAGTTTCAATAGTACAAAGACGGCCATAATGCGAATAATGCACGTCACGTACCTCAAATCCGGCACGCTCCCTGCTTAAACCACCGGGCCCGAGAGCGGATATACGACGCTTATGTGTAATCTCACTCAGAGGATTAGTTTGATCTAAGAATTGTGATAACTGGGAAGTACCAAAGAATGAATTGATAACAGAAGAAAGTGTTCTTGCATTGATAAGATCAACGGGAGTAAAAACTTCATTATCTCTTACGTTCATCCGCTCGCGTATCGTACGAGCCATACGGGCAAGACCTACACCGAATTGAGCATACAATTGTTCTCCAACAGTA
>JBKJRY010000260.1:0-4311 GCA_046593045.1 Chitinophagaceae bacterium
GAATCCCAAAAGAGAAAGGAAAGAAAAAAATGATGAAATAAAAATTGATACTAAGGCCATTTCCTACAATTTATTCAAAGACGGAAAATCAATTGCAGAAATTGCCAAAGAAAGAAATTTTACCATAAGTACTATTGAGGGACACCTTGCATGGTTTGTAGGAAATGGGGATATTGATATAAATAAACTGGTATCCCTGGAAAAACAACTTCTTATAAAAGGAGCTGCAAAATCATATGGCAATACAAGTCATAAAATTTTAAAAGATAATTTGCCGGATTCCATTTCTTACAGTGAAATAAGAATGGTAATGGCTGCTGAAAAGATTAATTTATAAATAAATTCTAAAGGAATAAAAAACTTATTGCCAAAATAATTTTATTTCCTACCTTCGCACTCCCAAAAAAAGTTCTTTAGAAGAAATCATAGAATTGGGAGTTCTGAGCTTGTCGAAGAACGTTAACACCAAAAATTTAATTATGGCAAAAGAAATAACAGGCTATGTCAAGCTTCAATGCAAAGGCGGACAAGCTAACCCGGCACCTCCGATAGGGCCGGCACTGGGTTCAAAAGGTATCAATATCATGGAGTTCTGTAAGCAGTTTAATGCAAGAACCCAGGATAAACAAGGGAAAATTCTTCCCGTTCTCATCACAGTTTATGGAGATAAGTCATTTGATTTTGTAATTAAAACGCCTCCCGCCGCAGTGCAATTAAAGGATGCTGCGAAAATCCAAAGTGGCAGTAAAGAGCCTAACAGGAATAAAGTAGGTAAAGTTTCCTGGTCACAGGTTGAAGAAATAGCAAAAGATAAGATGGAAGATCTGAATGCATTCAGCCTAAACAGTGCCATGAAAATGGTTGCAGGCACTGCACGTAGCATGGGTTTAACTGTTGATGGTAAAGCCCCGTGGGATAATTAAATTATAAGATCTCCCTTACGGGAACAAACTTTTACAAATGATTACTAAAAAAAGAAAAGAGGCCAACGCTAAGGTTGATCCAAATAAAACCTATTCGCTTAAAGAAGCGTCAACTTTGATTAAAGATATTAATACAACAAAATTTGATAGTTCAGTTGATTTACATATTCGTCTTGGTGTAGATCCCAAAAAAGCTGACCAGGCGGTGCGTGGTACAGTTTCTCTTCCGCATGGTACAGGTAAAACAAAAAAGGTATTGGTTCTTTGCACTCCCGATAAAGAAGAGGCTGCTAAAGAGGCTGGTGCTGATTTCGTAGGCCTTGATGAATTCATTACTAAAATAGAAGGTGGATGGACTGATGTTGATGTAATAATTGCAACTCCATCTGTAATGCCAAAAATTGGTAGACTTGGTAAAGTATTAGGTCCGAGAAACCTGATGCCGAATCCTAAAACTGGTACAGTTACCAATGATGTGGTTGCTGCAATCAATGATGTAAAAGGTGGTAAAATTGCATTTAAGGTAGATAAAGTGGGGATTGTTCATGCTTCTATTGGCCGCGTAAGTTTCTCTTCCGATAAAATTGAAGCAAATAGCCAGGAATTGATCAATGCAATTGTGAGGCTTAAGCCAGCTACTTCCAAAGGAATTTATTTAAAAGGCCTTAGTATGGCGAGTACCATGAGTCCCGGAATCACTATTGATGCAAAATCAGTTTCGAATTAAAAAATTTATTTGCTTCGATTTGTAATTCATTTCAAAAGCAACAAAACAAAGGATATGAATAAAGAACAAAAACAGGAAGTAATAGAAGCTTTGAAAGATAAGTTTACTCAATATTCCAACTTCTATATTACAAATACCGAAAGCCTTAGTGTAGCCCAGATTACTAACCTTCGCCGCCATTGTTTTAATAAGCAGGTCGAAATGAAGGTTGCTAAAAACACCCTGATCAAAAAAGCGCTGGAAAGTCTTGATAATGATAAATATTCAGGAGTTTACGATTCATTACACCAGGTTACTGCCTTAATGTTTAGTGAAAGTCCTAAAGAGCCTGCACTTATTATAAGTAGTTTCCGTAAACAATTGAATGCTGAAAAGCCGGTATTAAAAGCAGCTTTTTTAAACGGCGATATTTTCGTAGGAGATAACCAATTGGTAAATCTTACAAAAATTAAAACCAAGAATGAACTGATTGGTGAGGTGATAGGATTATTGATGTCGCCGATTCAACGAGTAATCGGGGCATTACAGAACAGGCCGGAAAATTCTGAAGCAACTGCTGATACGATTGCAAGTGCAACTGAGGCTGCAACAGAACCTAAGGCGGGAGTCGCTGAAACAAAAGCAGAAGTAACAACTCCTGCGCCGGAAGTAACAGCTACTCCGGCAGCAGAGGCAAAGGCTCCTGAAAGTACTCCTGGTGAAGCAAAGCCTGAATCTGAAGAAACAAAAGCGGAACCCGAAGCGTAATTATTAAATAAGAAAGTTAATCTAAAAATAAATTTTTTAAAAACCCTCCGCCGGATCAGTTGAACTGAAAAGAAGGCGGAAAAAATTAAACTAAAAACAATGGCAGACGTAAAAGCATTAGCTGAAAACCTGGTGGGTTTAACAGTAAAAGAAGTTCAGGAATTAGCTGAATTCTTAAAATCGGAATACGGTATTGAACCAGCTGCAGCAACAGTAGTTGCAAGTGCAGATGCTGGCAGTGGTGTAGCAGTAGTTGAAGAGAAAACATCTTTCGATGTAATTCTTAAAGCTCCTGGTGCTAACAAGTTGGGTATCGTGAAAATTGTAAAAGAACTTACAGGCTTAGGATTGAAAGAAGCTAAAGATCTTGTTGATAGTGCACCAAAGGCTATTAAAGAAGGTGTTGATAAAGCTACAGCTGAAGAAATTAAAAATAAGCTCACTGAAGGTGGCGCTGAGGTAGAGGTTCAATAAATTATCAAATAAATTTTCAGAGGCCGGTAAATTTCCGGCCTTTGTTGGTTTAAGTTTTTCATGTAAATCTCCCGTTAAATATTTCTTTAAATATTTACGGAGGTAATTGGATCTATGAATATTTCGATAATAATCCTTACTTTTGCACTCCTTTATTTTCGGGTAAGTGGCAAAATTCCTGTAATTACCCATGTAAGGGCTCTCTCACTTTAAAATATTTTAACTAAAATATGCCTTCAACTAAAGTTGCTCCAGATCAAAGAATCAGTTTTGGAAAAATTGAACATTTGGCGGAAACCCCTGATCTATTGGGGATACAAATCCAGTCTTTTAAAGACTTTTTTCAGTTAGAAACCACACCCGATAAACGTAATGTTGAAGGGTTATTTCGTGTGTTTAAGGAAAACTTTCCAATTACAGATACACGTAATATTTTCATGCTGGAATTTCTTGATTATTTCGTAGATCCCCCGCGTTACACAATTGAAGAATGTATTGAAAGAGGACTTACCTATGCTGTTCCTCTTAAAGCTAAGCTTCGCCTGAGTTGTAATGATGAAGAGCACGTGGATTTTCAAACGATCGTTCAGGATGTTTTTCTTGGAAATATTCCCTACATGACTCTCCGCGGAACCTTTGTAATAAATGGTGCTGAGAGAGTAGTTGTAAGCCAGTTGCATCGTTCACCCGGAGTATTTTTCGGACAATCAGTTCATCCAAACGGTACCAAAATTTACTCCGCAAGGGTGATACCTTTCAAAGGTGCCTGGATGGAATTTGCTACAGACATTAATAATGTAATGTATGCATACATTGATCGTAAGAAAAAATTCCCTGTAACAACTTTATTGCGTTCTATTGGCTACGAAACTGACAAAGACATCCTGGAACTTTTCGGAATGGCTGTAGAAGTAAAGGCAGATAAAAAAACCTTGCATGCAAATCTTGGAAAAAGATTGGCTGCGAGAGTTTTGCGTACATGGGTTGAAGATTTTGTGGATGAAGATACCGGTGAAGTAGTAAGTCTTGAAAGAAATGAAATTGTTCTTGAAAGGGATACTATTCTTGATGAGGATAATATAGCGATGATTATTGAACTGGAGGTGAAAAGTGTTTTTATTCAGCGTGAAGAGGTAAGCGGCGACTATGCGATTATCTACAATACATTAAATAAGGATACTTCTAATAGTGAGATCGAAGCGGTGCAGCATATTTACCGCCAGTTGCGTGGTGCTGATGCTCCTGATGATGAAACAGCACGTGGTATTATTGATAAATTATTTTTTAGTGATAAGCGTAATGATCTTGGTGCAGTTGGTCGATATAAGATCAACGGGAGTAAAAACTTCATTATCTCTTACGTTCATCCGCTCGCGTATCGTACGAGCCATACGGGCAAGACCTACACCGAATTGAGCATACAATTGTTCTCCAACAGTA
>JBKJRY010000317.1:0-10688 GCA_046593045.1 Chitinophagaceae bacterium
TGGCAATCTTGTTTATGATAGCAGCGGTGCTCCTATGCCTGATGGTTCATACCAGGTAATTGGGCGTGGAGTTCCTGATTTTACAGGTGGGTTGAACAATTCATTTACCTGGAAAAGTTTAAATCTCACCTTCCTGATCGATTTCAAATCGGGTGGAAATATTTATTCAGGAACAAACGTCAGGATGACACAGGCAGGTTTCACGAAGCAAACGCTGTTAGGCCGCGAGGGTGAAGCTCCGCTTGTTATTACAGGTGTAACGCAAGACGGAACGGGCTATAAACCCTTTACTAAAACACTCACACCCGGGGAGGCACAAAATTACTGGAGCCAGCTTGGTAACTACGCAGCCGAAAGGTTTATTTATGACGCATCTTTCATAAAACTTAGACAGATAACTTTTGGATATTCCTTTCCAACGCGGTTTTTCAATAATACGCCTGTTCAAAGTTTGATGTTATCTTTTGTTGCACGTAACCTTGCTATTCTATACAAGAAAAGTGATAACATAGATCCTGAATCCAGTTATACAAGTTCCAATGCACAGGGTCTTGATTATTTTGGTTTTCCGGCAACCCGTTCTTATGGCTTTAACCTGAGGGCTACATTCTAACCATTAAAAGAAATACTCATGAAATATTTAAAAAATTTATTTTTTTACACCGCGATCGGCGCGGCCCTTCTTACTTCTTCATGTAATAAGGATGGACTCAAGAATCTGAATATAAACCCGCAGGCGCTTAATACAATCGATCTCAACTTCCTGTTTACTTCGGCGCAGCTCGGTGCAGCTTCCGGAGGTTCAGCAGGTGACAACCGTTACATAGACTGGAGAACTAATATCGGGATGGCCTCCATGGCCATTCAGCAAGTCGCTAATGCAGGCGGAGGTATCGCTCCCGGCGATAAATACACCGATAATTTCGAAACATCAAGTGCTCCGTTTGAATTTATCTATAGCGATCAATTGAAGGACATTGCTGAAATTCAAAAGCAGGCTGGTCCCGGAGGATTTGCAGAAGGCAAAAACAAGAATTTGGTGCAGGCAGCAAGAATTCTGAGAGCCTTCCTTTTTCATCGCCTTACTGATTATTATGGCAGCGTGCCATATACTGAAACCATGCAGGCGGCAGATGGAATTTTCTTTCCGCATTATGATAAACAAAAGCTTGTCTATTTGGACTTGTTAAAAGAACTCGACGAAGCGACAGCAGCATTTGGAGCGGCTGATCCCTCTGACGGATTTGGTGCAGCAGATCTCTATTATAACGGAGACATCACCAAATGGAAAAAATGGGGTTATTCGCTTATGCTCCGGCTTGGTATGCGGCTTTCTGAAGTAGATGCTGCAACAGCTAATACTTACGTGGCTAAGGCCGTTGCAGGTGGCGTGTTCACTAGTAATGCCGACAATGTAATTGTTCCTATGGCGGTTGCGCCGAGTGTGTGGACAAATCAAAACGGAATTTCACGTGCATTCATTCCCGGCGATGGCGGCCAACCTTCATTCATGAGCAAGACATTAATTGACTGGCTGAAGGGACCAAATACCGGATCAACAGCTGATGATGATCCCAGGCTCATGATCCTCACCGGAGGAATTGGAAACTGGACACCTACCTCATGGGATCCGATAATTACTGATCCTCTCAAACAGAAAGGTATGCCAAACGGAAAGGATCAAAATATGCTTGAGGTCATCGAAGGAGTAAGTCCACTAGACCAAAATTCGACCTATTCCAAGATCAATACTCTTTTACTAGATAGGGATGAACCCTACATGCTCATGAATTATGGTGAAGTAGAGATACTTTTGGCCGAAGCCGCCGAAAGAGGCATAGGTGGTGTAAGCGGGGCCGCACTTCACTATAGTGCAGGCGTAAAGGGATCTATGCAGATGTATACTATTTATGATCCATCTTTCGTGGTATCTGACGCAGAAGTGGCAGCTTATCTTGCTGCATTTCCTTATGGCGTTCCCAAACCTGCATTGCAAATGATTGGTGAACAATATTGGGTAAACCACTTCTTAAATTGGTGGGAAGCATGGTCTAATTGGAGAAGGACGGGCTTTCCTGTATTGACGCCTACTAATTACCCCGGAAATGTAACGGGTGGTACCATTCCGCAAAGATTAAAATATCCGAACGCGGAAGTCTCAGGCAATCCTAATTTTGCGGAGGGTTCAACCAAACCAAACGAGTACACAACCAAGGTTTGGTGGGCAGGTGGACCGGAGTAAAACTTAATTACGAAAATAGTATTAAAAATAAAAACCCCCGATTAATCGGGGGTTTTTTATGTTATATGGTTTACCTATCTGTTTATATTTTTAAATAACAAAACCTTCGAATTATTCCTTCCTACGATCAGGTGCTTCGATCCATTCACCTGGATTACACCGGCATCGCGAACTTGGCCTTCGACCCTGATGCCGGATTGTTCGGGGGAAATATAGCTAAATGATCTTCCCCCGTTCCCCTTGAGGTAAACGCCCTTGCTGGCATTGTGCCTGCCGGCCTGTGGCTTAAGCGCATAAAAATTTCCGCCCAACCAAATATCCGTTTTACCATCTCCATCAAGATCATCGGCAACTATCCCAAAAACAGGTGATATCTGCGCCTGTAATGGCAAAGCCTCAAGCTCGAAAGTGCCATTGTTATTCCATAATATGGCACTTTGTAAATAGTCGGCTTCATACTGTAAAGAGTTGCTTCGAATTTCTGAAGGAAACAGTGATTCATAAGTTTTGCTACCATAGTCCACATATTTCAGAATTTGCTTTCTTAACCCGGGCAACTGAGTCGTTAGCTCCGCTTTGGTGGCAAAGGGATAAGCGATTGAATCCAGCCGCGGATACCAGTTAATGATAAACTCACTCTTTCCATTATTGTCGAAATCATTTACATACATCGTCAATGGTCTTTGGGAAGAAGCCTTGAATTTCGTATTTAAGCCCCAATTGCCCAGCACGAAATCCATATCTCCATCCCCATCCAGGTCCGCAGCTTCAATCCTGTTCCACCACCCGCTGCTGTTCGGTATCGTAATTTCATTTTGAAACGTTCCATTGTCATTCTTGAAAATGTGTATTGCCATCCAGTCTCCAACCACAATAAGATCCTTATCGCCATCCACATCTACGTCAGCCCATGATGCGTCCGTTACCATGCCAATATTTCCCAGCGAGGGAGGTGCAATATCTCTCCATGAACCATTATCGTTCAATAATAAATAAGAATGAGGAGGAAGTCCATAGTTGCCGGGAACATTCCGTGCACCTAAGAAAATATCAATATCTCCATCGCTATCGAAATCTTCGGCCTTCAGGGTAGAGAAGTTTCCGATGATAGGAGGAAATCCGGAAGGGTCTGGTGAAAAATTCCCGTTTCCATCGTTAACGTATAATCTCACCATAAAATTCGTTTTCGGCATTCGGGGTTCATTGCCGCCGGAACCTATAATAAGATCGGCATCGCCATCGCGGTCGTAATCAAATAAAGCGCCACAGGTGCTTTCGAACCCTGCGTCTCTGTTAAATGCAGCATTTGCCTGGAAATGAAAACTACCATCCGGTTTTTGAATAAACAGTTTATCCGGATCACCGGCAGCACCCAATAAAATGAAATCAGTGAGGTTATCTTTATTAACATCGCCCCTGAGTAACCTTGGCCCTTCAGTTGAAAGCATCCTGAAAAGCAGGATTTCATCATTGAAGTCATCATAACGGTCTTCATGATGCACTGCGGCGGCATCAATCAATTTCTGACCTACTTCTTCGAATACATGTTCTGCTTTTACTTCTGTATTATTTTTTCCAACTGAAGCATCACTATTTTTTAGAGTAATTGTCTGATCAGTCTTCACATTAGTAATTACCTGCTCTCTGCCGTCCGGCCAGGTTACCTGCACGGATTGGATAAGTGATTCTTTACCCAGCCCGAAAAGTAACATAGGCTCGATACTGCTCTGAAACCCGCGTGTGTTATAATTCTGGAGAACTTTGATGCCAGTATTTGTTTTGCATATTACTTTAGCACCAATGCCAAACAGATTTTTTTCTGCTCCATTAAATTTTACTTTTAGATAATGATTCTCCGTACGCTGGCTTGCATCATTGCGATATAGGAAGCATGGAGAATTGGCATTATTCACTACAAGATCCTGGTCACCATCATTGTCAAGGTCGCCATAAGCAGCGCCATTGCTATAAGACAATTGCGAAAACCCCAGGCTTGACGCATTATTTTTGAATATTAAATTACCAGCATTTGAGAAAGCATAATTCTGTAGCGAATCAGTAGGCATTTGCGAAATGAATTTGAGATAATCGAATTTAACCCGCGTGTTCATGTCAGCACCTTTCTCCTGGTTCCCAATAAATTCAAGGAAGTCCATTGACATGAGATCTTTCGAAATGCCGTTACTAACGAAAATATCTTTGTTGCCGTCATTTTCAAAATCAAAAATAAGGGCACCCCAACTCCAGTCTGTAGCGTCTACTCCGCATAGTTGTGCTATCTCCGAAAAGTCTGCGTTGCCATTATTGAGTTGCAGGCAATTTTGTGTGATCTGGTAGTGAAAATTTGCACGGTATTTCATGTCTTCAAGATGATAGGGGTCGAAGGCCATCGTGGTCTTTAACCTGTAATTATCTCCCGGCAGCATATCTGTTGTAAATATTTCCGGGTAACCATCATTATTAATATCGGCTATGTCGGCCCCCATACTGGAGGTGGAGCAATAATTCACTCTTGATGGCAGCTCTTCTGAAAACTTACCATTGCCCTGGTTTATGTACAGGTAGTCACGTTCCCAAAAATCATTACTGATATATATATCGGGCAAGTTATCGCCATTAAGATCCGAAACGGCTACCCCGAGGCCAAAGCCGATATCACTGCTGTAAATTCCCGCCTCGGTGGTCACATCTGTAAAAGTATTACCGTCATTCCGCATAAGTTTATCACCGCCGGGTGAGGGTTGCTCTCTTACTTTCCTGTATAATTCAATCCTGCCCGGATCCCGGAAGTTATTATTCAGAATATAACAATCAAGATCTCCGTCGTGGTCATAATCAAAGAAGGCAGCGTGAGTTGAATAACCTTCGTTGTCGAGATTGTATTCTCTTGCCTTCTCGGAAAAGGTCAGGTTTCCATTATTGATATATAATTCATTTTTTTTATTCTGCCCTTTTACGTCCCCGGAATTACAAACATAAATATCCAGCAGACCATCACCGTTTACATCCGCCATCGTAACTCCGGTACTCCACGACATGGTACCACCTACCCCGGCCTTTTCAGTTATATCCTCAAAATGCAGGTTTCCCTTATTAAGAAACAGCCGGTTCTTTTGCTGATTCGAGGTAAAGAAGATGTCTGGCAATGAATCGTTATTTATATCCCCGATTGCAACGCCTCCACCATTATAAAAATTACGGTATGTAAGTATATTGAAACTATCAGCATCTACGACCTTGTTGATAAAGTCAAGCCCTGTCTCCTCATTCTTTAAGAGGTGAAATAACGGGGCCGAACCGTCGCCAGGATTGTCAGCATCTGATCGTTCGTTATTACAGGAGATAATAAGACAAAAAAGTAAGACTACCGGCAGAAATAAGAACTTCATGTAGGAAAATTTAATTTTATTGAGATGTAAATAATCAATTCGGTTTGTCAATAAAAAGTTTTGAAGAAAGAAAAATTATTGTTGAATCACATGATGTCCCGCATCAAATATACCATCACCCCTGGATCCCAAAAAGCCTCCCCATAAAACTGGTTTTTTTATCTTGACGGGCATATCGATGCGCTTGATTCGCATTCCAAGAAAAGCGACAAGGTCAGAATGATGGAAATACTGGCAATAAATAATATCCAGGTATCCGTCGTTGTCCATATCTCCAATCCATGGAGTAGAAAAAATATTTTTAAACCGCTGAGCCTTGTCTAAAGTATCTACTGATTTGTTAGCAAAATCAATAGCTATTAGTTTATTCTCCATAATGCGGGGAGACTTCAATGCATAACCCAAAGAACAATCAAAATTATTTATACTGATAATGGCCTCATCCCGTCCATCATCGTTCAAATCATAAACGACCGGGGAGGAAAATCCTGTACAACCTATCGAATCCATATAGGCAATATTTCCATTTTTCCCATCAAGCATAACCTCGACTGAGCCGGTACTATTTGGCCATGCTCCTTTACTTATAAATGTGAAAAAATCAGGAATGTCATCATCTGTAAAATAGCCCGGCGCAAAACTGTTGCTGCATTCTGTTCCCGGGAAAGTCCTGGTCCATAAAGTATGATGATCTTTTCCATCAATCGCTATGGCCTTGCTTCCATGAGTGATTGCAATAATATCAATGTACCCGTCTTTATTAATATCAGCCAGTGTAGGCGGGGCAATAAAACCATGCCCTTTTTCAGTGGCTATAACTTCAGCTGCAGATAACTTTTTTTCACGCAGCTGCGTAAGTGTTGTCAGGTAAAGGTTACCATCTATTGTTTCGCCACCTGTACCGAACACTATAAAAATCTCATTGCTCCCAGGTTGAGAAAAGCACAGTGGCGTCATATAAGATTCCTTGCGGTCAGGCATTGTATCTGCCGCAATCACATTTCCTGTTTTTGAATCGAAGAGGATAAGAACGCCCGGAAAACGGTCGACCTCTGAATAAGGTTTGGCAAGCGGATTACCGCCATTTATCGTGAGCAAATCATCAACGCCATCATTGTTTTGATCAGGTACCAACACGCTATTATTGAAGTTGAAGCGGGCGTATCGGAGGATTGGATCACTAGCATACTTTTCGTGATTATAATCCCATATTAAAGCGCCGGTCTTTCCATCAAGTGCCTTGAATTGTGGCGATCTCCCTCCTATTAATATATCTTTAATCTTGTCACCGTTTACATCACAAAAGGTAGCTGATCCAAATACCTGGTCAATAGCGGCTTGTTTCCATAACATGTCCCCGGTTTTTCCATCAATTGCAATAATTCCCATGTCTGTTTTCTGGTATTCATTTTTCCCGGCACCCATAACGATATCCAGTATCCCATCCCCATTAAGATCGGCAGTCCGGGGTGACGACAGGGACCCAATCGCAGGAAGATCCTTATTCCAAATCACAACACTTCGCTTTTTTGCGGAAATCGGGGAGCAGCCTGAAAAAATTCCGGCGAATATAAATGCCATTCCGGCAATTGAAAAGAGCCTGGTTTTCACATGAGAAATTTTAGAGAATAAAAAAATTGCCCGGAATGCTCCATTGATCTTTATTTTTTTGCATTATCAGAAAAAAATTTGCCGTTATTCTTATTATTTATGTGGCTATCAGGACTATGAGTAATAACGAAATTTCCGATTTGCTGACCTTCTATCACTCCGTTTTCGACAGCATCTCTGAAATGAATACCCCCATAGAGCCTGGAAATCGCCGCCTCATTAGATGCCTCGGTAAACGAACTGAACCTTCGGGTAGGAAGCCCGAATTCCTCTTCCGTATTATCAGTGAAAGAAAAATTGTCACCAAAGAGGTGGGTAAGAATTATTGATGTGGTTGTGGAGATAACGCTATGGGCTGAGGTGTATTCAGGAAAAGGTGGCGTTTGCAATAGTGGCAACCAGCCAGGCTCTATAAGTTTTTGGATGGCTGTGATGGGCCTCACCCTGTTGGATTTGTATTTATCATTCCAGCTCGATATGAATGCATCTGCAAGGCCTATCGAAACCAATGCATGCGCATACACCGTTCTTTCTAAACTTAATTTTTTCTCCTTGCATGCTATACCGGTAATCCCCATCCAATGGCCCCCGGGAGAAATCTTTTTGATACCGAATTCCAGGTGTCCCAATTGTTGAAGGGCGAATGGGTTGCAATCCCAAAACATGGCGATATGCCCTTGCTCTACAGTAAGATTTTTATGAATATCGTACACCTCTTTCATAGCCTTATAAAATGAAGAGCTCGTGTCCGTATTATATGCAGCAAGATCTTCACCTTCAAATTGTGAACATGAATCCAGGATAAAAGTTCTTAAGGTATTCCAATTGGGTTCTATAGCTGCCATAAATCCAGGAGCTGTAGGTTTCCAATAGGCATCGCCCGGGGCTGGGGTAAACCTCTTCAGGCCACTAAGCCTCATAAAACCATCGGAAGATGAATAGGCAAGAATCTGTTCAACTGATTTATCAACAAGCTTAACAGTAGCATTGATTTTTTGGGAGAGTAACTTCCTTTTTTTTGCAACTGTTAGCAGTGAATCATAATTAGGCTGGAGAAGGTATCCTGAAGGAAGAAGCCGGCTCGCAGTCTTGTACAGTGCAAGAAGAACGGCCAGGTCAGGATCACTTTTCCTCACGAGTGAATCTGGCACTGCAATATTTTTCAATCCATGCGCTGTTCCTACAAAAGTTGGCTGTTGCTTATTAAACAGGACAGCCGTTTCATTTGCGGCGAGATTGATGTAGGCATAATACCTTGACGCTGCAGCAGGAGATGTGACATCGGTTATCATCACATCCGTAGCGCGTTTCAAAGCAATAATGTAATCGTTGGTCGTAAACACGGCACGACGTTGGCCGACTGCCGGATAGCTTAGCAAGAAGGTAAGAACGAAAAATATAGTTTTCCTCATGATTTATTTTTCTTCAATATGAGTACATTACAGGTGCCTGGTTATTTACCATAAACATCACATGATTGCCGTCTTTCCCATCTACTTTGATGAGATCCCTTACACATCCTTTTACAGAAAGCCCCGAGCGAAGCTGTGGCACGTATTCAAAGTTTCCCTTCCCGTCCCCTTTTAACAACATTCCATAACCGGCATCTATCTTCCCTACTTTTATTCTCGCATGATCAGTGTTACCTGCCAACAAAATGTCCTGTTTCCCATCATCATCAAAATCTCCTGTGGTAATTGCAAAAACCGGAAAGAAATTCGCCTGCAAGGGAAGTTTCCTGGCTTCAAACACGCCGTTGTTATTTTCAAAATACGTAGTTTCAAAATAGTTAGTTGATAACTGCTTTGCTGATTTCAACTGATCAGGTGTTAAGATATCTTCAATTGTGGCATTTGCATACGAATCATACGTTGGGAATCTTTGCCGCAGGCTTACCATTTGATCCGTCATCTCATCCCGGCTGGCCATCGGATCTGATTTTCCCTGGATGTAATAACAAATTAGCGGATCAACAGATCCATTCTTGTCAAAATCATTGTAAAACATTACCGCAGGCTGCGATTTACTAACTCTAATTGGACTGTTCAAACCCCAGTTACCGGCGATGAGATCCATGTCACCGTCTCCATCCATATCAGCAAGATGTAACCTGTTCCACCAGCCTTTTAAACCATCGGGGAAATATTTGTCAGACAGATCAGTGAACTTCCCGTTTTTATTAGACAACAAATGCAGTTTTGACCAATCACCACAAACAACCAGGTCCTTCCAGCCATCGTTATCAATATCAATCCAGGCTGCATCTGTTACCATCCCCAAAGAGTCCAGGGCATTGATCATATTCAGGGGCGCATTCGTAAACACTCCCTTACCATCATTGATCAGCAGTAAACTTGCCGGGGCTTCAGGATACCTGCCTGGCACTACTCTGCTTCCCACAAAAATATCTAAATCGCCATCGTTATCAACATCCGCAACCCTCACGCAAGAACCACTCAATGATTCTGCCGGTAATGCCTGGATGCTTTTACTAAATTTCCCATTGGTATTAATATACAAACGATCCTGCAGTTCTTTGTCGCCGGGATTAAAATTATAACCTCCGCTCACCACATACAGATCAGGATCGCCATCGTTATCAGCATCAAAAAAAACGGCATCAATATCATCGTATAAAGCATCGTTTGCAAAATCGGGTTGTACCTGCGCAATAAATCTACCATCGGATTGCTGAATAAACAGTCGGCCCGGCTGTCCCTGGGCACCACAGATAAAAATATCTTCCAGTCCATCGTTGTTTAAGTCTGCTTTGGTAGTACGGGGGCCATTATAGGAAATCATTGTCGGCATCAATGGCTGTGATTTGAAATCATTTGTTTCAGGTGAAATATGAATATACGGGAAGGCAGTTGCTGACGGTAAAAAAATGGGTTTAATACTTTCGGTATTACCGGCCTCCTTCCCGCCTGCCTGGTAAATAATATTATTAACAGTATTGGGCTTTACGTTCATAAATTTCTCCATTGTTCCATCGGGCCATCTTATTACCGTCGAATCAATTTGAGCAGAAGGCAAACCGGTATGTAGCGGCACATGCATAGAACTCTGAAATCCATGCACGGGATAATTTTCCATTTTCACTAATCCCTTCGGCGTATATACGGTTACCGCCGCTCCAAGGGCATAACTATTATGATTATTTCCCTTTAGATTAAACTGCACCCAATTACCACCATTTCCATTTTCAACAAGCATGTTCCGGTATATTTCCGCGGGAGCATTCAGGTGATTGATAACAAGATCGAGATCGCCATCATTATCGAGATCTGCACTTGCCGCACCATTTGAAAGCGTTGGCTTACTAAACCCTGCCGTCATTGAAGCATCGGAAAACTCAAGATTGCCATTGTTTATATACATGTAATCATGAATAGGAGTAATTGGGATACTCTGTAACATTTTGAACATATTGTCACTTTGTTCAC
>JBKJRY010000409.1:0-6937 GCA_046593045.1 Chitinophagaceae bacterium
AATACATTTGTTAGCGGGAAAAATAAAAAAGAATATTTTTAAATAATTTGAAGTCTCGAATGGTGATCTACCTTAAACACTTAATATTTTCTATTCTGATACCTAATGGCCGACTACGGTAGATTAGTTATAAAAACAATAAAACAATTACAACATGAAAAATTTTATTTGCATTTTATTTCTTGCGGGAGCATTCCCTGCCAATGCCCAAACACACAAGCTCGAAAAAATCTGGCAGACAGATACTATCGTTGCTGTCCCGGAATCGGTACTGCCTGACCTGAAAAGAAATACGCTATACATTTCGCTGATTGATGGCGGAGGATGGGACGCGGATAATAAAGGAGGTGTAGGCAAACTCAGTATGGATGGAAAAGAATATGATCCTTTGTGGATTACAGGATTAAGTGCGCCGAAAGGAATGGGCATGTATGGCAACAAATTGTATGTAGCGAATATTTCAGAAGTTGTTGTTATCAATATTGATAAAGGTGAAATAGAAAAGAAAATTCCGGTGCCGACTGCAGAAGGATTGAATGATATAACTATTGACAAAAAGGGAGTTGTTTATATATCTGATTCACGAAAAGGGCAAATATGGAGGATGGAAAATGATATGCCCGCCATGTATCTTGACAGCGTAAGTGGGGTGAACGGATTAAAAGTTGTTGGGGAGGAATTATTCATAGGGGCAGGAAAAAACTTTATGAAAGCAGGTCAGAATAAAAAAATGATAAAGGTTGCAGAAGTTTCTCAAAGTATCGATGGTATTGAACCTGTTGGCAACGGTGATTTTATACTTACTTCCTGGGGTGGCTATATCTTTTATGTTACTGCCGGCGGCCAGGTCGAAACCATGCTGGATTCCCACGATGTTCCAATGAACACGGCAGATATTGGCTATGATGCGGCGAAAAGAATTGTATATGTCCCCACGTTCAATGCAAAAAAAGTTATTGCATATAGTTTGAAGTAAAAGGATTGTTGTTCGCTCATCCATGATTCGGGCCGCACAAATTTTTTTTAAAATTATCAAAATCAAGGTTAAACTTCAGTTCCTGGTATTCTAAAGAAATCTTAGGTATAATTATTGAAACATTTAGAAATTGTAAATTGAAATGATTTTTTTATACCATCTTTAATGAACAATTAAAAAGTTTTGATAACGTAAAAAATAATTTGAAAATGGATACTTTAGAAAATGAAAACCTCACGGGTGTTAACCATGATGGAGCGCATCCAAACACCCCGTTACAATTCCTTACGGCAACGTCTATAATTGGCGATAAAGTTCATAACGGAAAAGGTGAACATACCGGCAAGATCGCAGACATTATGATAGATATTACTACCGGCAAAATCGAATATGTAGTTATAGGATTCGGAGGGTTTCTCACCATTGGAGAAAAATATTTTGCTATACCATTTCGTTTGCTCAGGGTTGATCCCGCCAACAAAGCATTTATATTTGATCAGCCAAGGGAGATGCTTGAAAAGGCTCCCGGGTTTGACATGAACCATTGGCCTGAAACAAACCTTCATGGAGAGGCAACCTATTGGACTTTTGTTTAATAATACCCTGAAATCCGGGAAACATCACGCTTCCTTTTCTACCAATAATCTTTCGCAAACAACATTGCTTAAGGCTTCGGTTTGCCTTTTTCCGTAGCTTATGATAATGGATTTGTCAAATGGCTCTATTGACCTGACTTTAATTTTAAGACCCAGGCGCATTTCACGGGCGTTTAAAAATTTCAAAAATTCCGTCGAGGTATTTATGACTGCCGCCAGTTTAACGGTTTCGCCCACCTGGCAATCACTTAGCTTATTATATTCTTTCCATACGATTTTCCCGTTTTTATCCGGTATCGGTGAGCCATGCGGGTCCACCTGTGGATAGCCGAGCATCTCGTCCATCTTCTCAAAAAAAACAGGAGATTGCAGGTGCTCAATTTGCTCGGCAATATCGTGAACATCCTCCCAACCCAACTTCATTTTATCTACCAAAAACATTTCGGTAAGGCGATGCTTTCGGATAATTAATCCTGCCGCTTTCTTCCCTTTCTCCGTCAGACGTAGTGGCTTGTAACTTTCATAATGCACCAGCTTTTTTTTCCCCAGCTTCTTCATCATACTAGTTACGGTTGGCATTTTTATGTCAAGAGTTTTGGATAATTCCGCAACATTCACTTCGCCGCTTTCATTGGCTATATTAAACAATGCTTTCAGATAATTTTCTTCCGTTAGCGAATTACTCATTTGTCTATTGTTGTTTTTGAATTGTATCCAGGATTACTTCGACTTTCATGGTGTCAAATCTAATACTAATTGCATATTAAAGGTTCAAAGTTATACAAAATAAAAAAATTTGTTAGATCAATCTAACTTTATACTTTTGCGAATAAAATTAATTACTAGCTACTTAATATTCCTGTTGTCACAGGGAGCAGGCAATAGGCAACAAACAATTCATCATAAGCAAATGGCAAACTCATCGTCACATTCTTTACACGAGGTACATTCATCCGTAATAACTGAAAAAAAAGGTTGGCGGCAAATGATGGCCTTCCTTGGCCCGGCCTACCTGGTAAGTGTTGGCTATATGGATCCCGGAAACTGGGCAACGGATATTGCGGGAGGTTCTGCATTCGGATATAATTTAATCTGGGTGCTGCTTATGTCCAATCTTATTGCCGTGCTTTTGCAATCGCTCAGTGCCAGGCTAGGTATAGTAAGGGGGCTTGATCTTGCCCAGGCTTCTAAAAATGCTTACCCCAAATGGGCGAATATCCCTTTATACATCCTGGCTGAGATAGCCATTGCGGCGTGCGACCTTGCAGAGATTGTGGGAATGGCCATTGGGCTGAATTTATTATTCGGTCTTCCTTTGGTCTGGGGTATTTGTATCACTGCTGTAGATACTTTGTTGCTGCTTCTTTTACTAAACAGGGGCATGAGGGTACTGGAAGCTTTTATTATTTCACTGGTGGTAGTTATCGGTATTTCTTTCCTGGTGGAGATGTTCATTGTCGCTCCCGTTTATACAGATGTGATTAAGGGATTGATACCGTCAAAGCTGGATGGAGACTCGTTATATATCGCCATAGGAATTATCGGTGCCACGGTAATGCCGCATAACCTGTATTTGCATTCTTCACTCGTACAAACCAGGAAATTTGAACGATCATCCAAAGGAATGAAGAAGGCGATTAAGTTTAATTTATTCGATACGGTCATAGCCCTGAATCTTGCGTTTTTTGTAAATGCCGCGATCCTGATTTTAGCAGCCGCCGCGTTTTATGTAAATGGATATTTTACTGTCGCCGAAATCCAGGATGCATCCGTATTGCTGGAAAAATTGTTTGGAAAGGCTGCACCCACCTTTTTTGCCATTGCTTTAATAGCATCCGGACAAAGCTCCACTATAACAGGCACCCTGGCAGGGCAGATTGTAATGGAGGGCCATTTAAATATCAGGATTCAGCCGTGGCTAAGGCGCCTGATTACAAGGTCGCTCGCCATCATTCCGGCATTGTTCACCATCCTGTATTTTGGCTCTGAATCGTTGGGAAAACTACTGGTGCTTAGCCAGGTTGTATTAAGCCTTCAATTGGGTTTTGCCGTTATTCCGCTTATTCATTTCAATTCAGATAGAAAATTCATGAAGGAATTTACTATTAAAACATGGGTAAAAGTGTTGGCATGGCTGAGCGCAGCCATCATTGTTTATTTAAATATTCAGCTCGTTATTCAGCAAATGCATAGCTGGATACAAGCTGCTGCAGGCAACAAGACACTTGTTTACACCATTGCAATACCTCTTGCACTTGCATGCCTTGCGCTCCTGCTTTATGTTTTTGTTCATCCTTTTTTATCCAAAAGTTCAGCAGAAAAACAACAGTTGCCCCATGGCCAGGCGGGAGCTATTACAGATGCCTCGATAAACTATAAGCACATAGGCATAGCAATAGATTTTTCCGGGAACGATCAAAGGATTATTCAAAATGCATTAACGATCGGGCGGAATGTTGCCACCTATACTTTCATACACGTTGTGGAAAGCGCTGCTGCGCGGTATTTAGGAAAAAATGCTTTAGACCATGAAACGCAATTAGACAAAAACAACCTCGTGCAATACAAGGAAAAGCTGGAGGAATTAGGGTACAAGGCTAATTTCCAGATCGGTTTTGGAAACCCTGCCCTCGAGATGTCAAAAATTATAGTAGCAGAAAATATTGATTTACTGGTAATGGGCGCCCATGGACATAAGGGCTTCAAAGATCTCGCGTTTGGGAGCACTGTTGATGCGCTGCGTCATAAAATTAATATACCGGTATTGGTTATCAATTAATATTATTAATGAAATATATCGCCACTTTCTTTTTATATGCACTCTATGCATTTACAACTTCAGCTTATGCCCAATCGCCGGATTCTTCAAAGCAACATAACAACCTGTTGCATCCTGTACCAAAAAACGAAATGCGAGCATTTGCAACAGATCGGCCTGATGCTACAGAAAGCCCCTATACAGTAGATGCCGGGCATTTCCAGTTAGAAACCGATCTGTTTAAAAGAGAACGTTCTAAAGTTGCAGGCATGAAAACTGTTACTAATTCTTATAATACCGTTAACCTTAAATTGGGCATTACGCATTCCATGGATCTACAAGTTGTCGCGGGAACGTGGTTCACTTCAAGGATCAGCGAAGGAGATATTACCTCTAAAAAAACGGGGTTTGGAGGCCTGACGGTAAAAGCTAAACAAAATATTTGGGGCAATGATAATGGTAAAACCGCTTTGGCGATTCTCCCGTTTGTAAATATACCTACGGCTTCTGCTGAAAAAGTTTCCGGTGGGATTGTGATACCTTTTGCTGTAGCCCTTGCAGGCGATTGGGGCTTTGGAGCACAGGTACAAACTGATATAACGGGCGACCAGGAAGGTGATAATTACCATTTAAACTATTTGGTTTCCGCTACCGTCTCTCATTCGTTATGCAAAAATCTTGACTTTTTCGTAGAAGGTGTTGCTACGAGGGATAATGAAATGAAAGCTTATGAATATTTTTTGGATGGCGGCCTTGTGTATGCTTTGGCAAAAAATATTAACCTGGATGGAGGTGTTTACTATGGCCTGAAAAATACCTCTTCGAAAACTTATTTTTTCGGATTATCATTCAGAATTTAAGAAGCGTTACGCTACCTGTTTTTTGTTGGTCCGGCTTCTTCACGAAGCTCCGCGAGCCGCTTCTCTCTTGTAGCAGGGAGTTTTGCATTATGCAGCCTGTACAGCCATTGCTTTTGCCGGGATTTGCTGAGCCCTTCAAAATATTTCAATACGTTTTTATTCCGGGCAAAAAACTTTTTAAGGTCAGGAGGCACCACAAAATTTTCTACATGGTCAAGCTGTGTCCACCACCCGTTCTTCCTGCCTGTTTCAATAATTTCCATGCCTGCGGGCATCATTAAATTTTGTTGAATAAGCGATTCTACTTTCTTTTTATTTATAGCGCTCCAAACACTTTTGGCCTTACGCGGTGTAAATTTTTGCATATACTTTTCTTCATCTATAGGCTTTGCAATGCTGTCTATCCAGCCAAAGCATAAAGCCTCTTCCACGGCATGCTCCCACGACACACGGGTTTTACCACTACCCTTCTTATAATTAATAAGCCATACGCCCGGCTCTTTTAAATGATTTTTCTGCAGCCAGTTGCGCCAGGCTTTCCTGTCTTTAGCGTTATAAGATTTTAATTCGGGTGTGGGCATTTATAAAATTAAGAAGATATTTAATGCCGGCAAGTGGATTGATTACGACCTGCAAGGCTTGAAAAAATCAAAAACATCCTGGAAATAAAAATTTCATGAATAAAAAACTCGAAAACCTGCTGGAAAAAAATATTTCCTGGATGAAAAAATCAAAAGCATCCTGGAAATGAAAATTTATGCAGATGTTGATTATTAAAAAAATAGAAAGTTGTATTTACGCGTCTCAATTAATTTTAATATGTACTTCGCGAAAGTGGCTTAACTTATTGATTATTAACAAGGATATTGTTTTTGTAAAAAGGGCTTAGGATGTTCGTATATTCGGCAATACACGAGTTAGCGTCAATACGTGATCTATTTGTTCTTTGGGGGGCTGACATGGACTGACATTTTTTAAAAACATATTATGACAGACAGAAAAGATTTTATAAAGGTTAGAGTTTGGCGCATACTAAGACAAGGGGACAAATTATCTATAAATGAAAATACCACCTTTAATGCGAGTGATGATTTTTCAAAAAAAATATATGACGGGGAAGAACAATTTAGGGCTGCTATAATTACTTTTATAAATGACGCAATAGGATTACATAATTGGGCTACAACATTTACACCTTTCTCTGATGATGAAAATATTTATGACGTAAAAGTATATGCAGACAACGAAGACCCTGATGCTATCAAAATCAAAAGTATAATCGAAGAAAGAATAACTGATAAAGAATTAAATTTTAGTTACGGTGGGACTATAGACACCTACTTAAAAATCCCATAATGTACATTAAGTTTCACCCCTTTGTAATGTAAGTCCGTTAAAATGCTTTGAAGCTGTAATGCTTGTGCTTCTGACAGTAAACTCCCTACATCTTTGGACTCCCCCGATTGGCAAGAGTATCTAATTAATAATATTTCATTGTTTGGAGGAACTTCGTTAACAGGCTTATCAATAGACAAGTCTGCACTATTATTTTCTTTGATAACGTCTGACAATTTACATGGTACGACTAAGTTTTAATCGCTGTTGGACGGACTGAATAAAGATGTACATGCCGCTAACATTATGCGTATTGAAGAAAGCCCCCCGATTTAAAAGATGATTGAAGAAATAAAAAAGCCTCCGAAGTTAGTACTGCGGGGGCTTTTTGCAATACGATGTTCAGCGACAC
>JBKJRY010000411.1:0-3453 GCA_046593045.1 Chitinophagaceae bacterium
GGGGATATTGGCAATTCTGCCAAACACCATTAGAAAAACCAACGTAGTAAAGATGGGTTGTATAAAATGCCACAGTGGCCCGAGAATGGTTTGCTTATACTGCGCTGCAAAATCACGCTTTACAAAAAGCAACATCAGGTCACGGTATTTCCAAACTTCCCTGAGCTTCAGATCAAGCAGGTGCGCTTTTGGTTGTATTACCAGGTCCCAATGCTCTTCTTGTGTATCGTTCATATACTGGCGTTGTTAAGCGTATGTACCGGTTGGCGGTGAAATCTTTTAAATATATCTTCAAGGCATTCCTTGTAGGTCTCGTAACTGAAATTTTGCATCAGCAGTTTACGGCCAGGGATAAACGAAGATCTCCGTTCAACAATATTCGTGATTGCACTGGCAATACCATTTACATCCTCCGGGTTCACAAGCTGGCCCAGTTGCCCATTGAGCAACGCATCCGTAGATCCGTCCTGGTTACCCGCGATTACAGGCAGGCCATAATACATGGCCTCTATAAATACAATACCAAACCCTTCTTTACGGCTGGGCATTACATACATATCGCTCATAGCGAAATGATCTTCCAGTTCTTCATCTTCAATATACCCCGGCAGCGCCACGTTATCCTCAAGGCCGTATTGCCTTAGCAGGCCATCTACAAAGCTTTTCTCGTTATCGTCGAAACTTCCGGCCACTAAATATTTGATGCTTCCATGGTTTGGTTTTATAACGGCCATTGCCCGTATTACATTATCATAGCCTTTATATCTTTCTTTTGATGAAAGCCTGGTAAGCGTCATAAGGATGGTATCGGTTGCATTAAATCCGTATTTGTCCAGCAGGGCTTTATTTTTTTTGAGTATGGAAGGCAATGGCAAATAGGGATCAAGACAGTTATTGAGCACGGCACATTTTTCTCCGGGGAGTTCATGAACATCAATGATGACGTTTTTGGTATAAGTACTCACCGCCAGCACAAGATCGCACCGGTGCAACATGCTTCGCCTGCGGCTGCCAAGGGGGTACCAGATCTCGATACCATGGGCGAGCAGGACGATTTTAGTGGAAGGAGAAATCTTTTTTATAACCCAGCCGATAAGCAATAAATTGATATGGCTCAAAATTACCACATCGCTTTTAGCACCCTCGATCACCATCTCGTTAATAAAGAACAATTTATTGATACCGAACCCCCTGAAAATTTCAGAAGGAAAATATGGGTTGTTATAAGAATCCCGGTGCCGGTCGTACATACTGCATATTTGCACCGTATCTTCATTTTTTATCCCGGCTTCATACAACGCCTTCCCCATGATCCTGCATACTTTCTCTATCCCCCCCGTCGCGGAAAAAACCCTCAGTGTAAGAAATAATGTTTTCATATAGAACCCAACAATCAACCTTCAACAATCAACCTTCAACCTTCTACTCCTACCCCCTCCCTCAACACTCTCGTCTCCAAAATCAGCAACGACATCAAATGACTCCAGTGCAGCCGTCCTTCTTTAAACTTTTTATAGCTCAGCCGCGACATTGCATCGCCCTGCTCCATGATATCTTTTACATAGGTGCTGTTACCCAGCCATTGTGTAAAGGGAAAACTAAATCCCATTTTTTTCCTGTTCCATATACTCTCAGGCAGCAGGTCTTTAAAGGCGTTGATAAGGATCTGTTTGGGTAAGGCGCCTTCATATTTTAGCCGGGCATCTATAGACAAGGCTGTTTGGATGACCTCCCTGTCTAAAAAAGGCACCCGTATTTCCACTCCATGCGCCATACTCATGACATCCGCATCTCTCAGCAATTGATTTTGCATATACATATTCAGTTCCATCCAGCTTGCCTCGTTTTTAGGGGTAATGCCTCCAGGACACGGGAGGGCAGGCTGTTCTCCGAGGATCATCCAGATCTCTTTTTCCGTAGCGCCCAATTGCCTGGCGATCTGGGCCGGCGGAAATAATCCCCGCAAAAAAAGATACAGGCCGGTTATCCCGTCGAGTGACAGATAAGGCAACCGGTTAAGCGTTTTGGCGCTCCCGTTGCTGGTGGTAAGCAGTAAAAGAGTTGGGATCTTTTGCAAAAGTGAAGCGATATTGATCCTGGCAAAGGATGGATAGCCGCCAAATAATTCATCACCGCCTATTCCTGATAACACCGCTTTTAGACCATGCTCTTTGGCGTACTTGCTGATGAACCAGGTGTTCACTCCATCGCACGTAGGCATATCCATAGCCTCCAATATTTGCGGAAAGGATTCATGAAATTCTTGTTCACTCAGCAAATGCTGGTAAAATTTGCATTCCAGCTTCCCGATGATGCTATCCTGGTATCTTCTTTCCGAAAATCGTTCCTCGTTAAAATACAGGGATAGAGTTTTTAACTGTTCATGCTGGTATTGGGATGCCAGGGCAGTTACAATGCCCGAATCGATACCGCCGCTTAAAAAAACACCGATGGGTGCATCTGATAACAAATGCCTGCCCACTGCTTTCTGTATGGAAGACCTGATTGCTTGTTGCGATGCCTCCCTGTCTTGCAAAGTATCGCTATAACTGTAATGAGTAAACGATTGTAAACTGTTGGTGCCTGATGACAGGTTGAATTTATAAAAGCAACCTTTATGCAGGGGCTTTACACCTTTCAGCGTGGTAACGGGTTCAGGTAAATGGCCGTAAGCCAGTTGAAAAACCGGCCAGTTTTTATTGGCTGTTTTATTCCCGGTGGCGCTGAATGCCCTTATCTCCGAGGCAAACTCTACTGATGTGCTTGTAACAGAATAATACAACGGCTTTATACCTGAAGGGTCCCTGACAAGGTAAAGACTTCGTTCTACCGTATCATATAGTGCAAAGGCAAACATGCCGGACAGCTTTGCAAAACTTTGCGTATTCCATTGGGCAAATGCAGCGAGGATAAGTTCGGTATCGGAGTGCGTATAAAACTTCCTGCCCATTTGTACCAGTTCATTCTTTAATTCAGGGAAATTATAAATCTCCCCATTGAAAGAAATCACATAACGGTCATCATAGATCATTGGCTGGTGGCCGGCGGGGCTAAGGTCAATTAATGCAAGCCTCCGGTGGCCCAATACCAACCCGGTTGCTGCGCAATGATACAATCCCTCATCGTCGGGCCCGCCATGCTTCTGTAGGTTGCACATTTCCATTACCTGGCTTTTGATGGCCGCGGGCGGCAATGATTTATTTACTATCCCTGCTATTCTACACATGGAAATGAACTACGATGCGGGTAAATTATTGTGAATGAAAATTGCGAATTATTAATTGTGTGAACCCGCTGGTGGGACACAACCGCCAAGGTGTAGTGGGAAGCGTCCCACCGCCTACTTTATATACATTAATGAATCCATAGAATCATTTCCAGGCAGCTTCTAAGACATTTCCCGAACGCATTTCAAATTGTTCCGGCGATTTTCCTGTTCTTGCTTGTTAGAAA
>JBKJRY010000003.1:0-3522 GCA_046593045.1 Chitinophagaceae bacterium
AAAATGTGGCAATTGTTTGGTGAGAAGACGGATGAGATTATTGAGGAATTAAATGAGGTATTAGCAGCATAAATATATTTAACATGGTAAAAAAAAGCTTAACCGAAGAAATACATGATTGGATAGGTCAATTAGCCTATTGGGAACAAGTTTTAGCAATCAAATTATTGAATAAGCAAACAGTTACAGAGACAGATATCAAACAAGCTTACAAGTTTTTTCAGGAAGACAATGGACTTGCCGAGAAGAAAACTACACGACCGCCTCTTAAAATAGATGCAGTTTCATCCATCGCTGGCGGTGGAACAGATTTCTTACTTAAGGAGATTAAGGAAATGAAGGGGGTAAATGCCTTAAAAGAAGAACAGAGCATTACAATTTCAAAAAACTTATCAATCATTTATGGTGAAAATGGAGTTGGAAAAAGCGGCTACATTAGAATGCTGAATAATGCATTTTTATCAAGAGGAGATAAGACCTTGATGAGAAATATCTATTTGCCTATAAAGCCTAAAGAAACAAGTTGTGTTTTCAAGTTTAAAGACTGCACCAATGAGTATGAATTGAAATTTCCTGATAATTCTAAAAATTATGAATTCAGCTGCTACTCAGTTTTTGATTCTTCAAGTATCACAGCACATTTAACTTCTGAAAATGTCGCTCAGTTCCTACCAAATGGGTTAGAATTCTTTGATGTTTTTTCCAATGTAATTACAAGGGTGCAGGAGTTGTTTGAAAATGACATTCGCCAAAATTCTCCTGCAAATGATCTTACTTACTTTTTTGATAATGATACAGCCATAAAAAAGCTTGTTGAGAGTCTAACTGGCTTCTCAGATATAAAAGTCATTAAGGATACCTCTAATGTATCTCCCGAAGAATTAATTAAACTGGTTTCACTTGAAAAGAATTTGATTGCGTTAAAGAAAATTGATGTTACAAAGCAGGTAAAAAGTTTAAAGCGAATCAAGGGGCAATTAGATAAACTTAAAGATGAACTTGAATCCCTAAATGAACATTTTTCTGAAGTAGCCATAGATAAATTAAAAAAGTTAATCGGAGACTACTTTCACAATAAAAAATTATCAGCAACGGAAGGATTGGCACAATTTGAAACTCAGAATATTGGAAGTGTTGGAAGTGATGAATGGAAGGATTTGTTGGTTGCTGCAAAAGCATTTGCCGAGATTCAATACGAGGACGAGGATTTATATCCAGTTGATAAAGATTTTTGCTTGTTGTGTCACCAGCCATTAAACAAACAAGCCAAACAACTTATCGAAGCATATTTGAAATTCTTAACGAGTAATGCTGAAAGGGATTTAAAGAAAATTGCCGATGAAATTAGTGAGCAGCAAGCTGAGTTAGAAGAATTAGATACATCTGTTTTACCTGACGATTCAATTTTGGCTGATTGGCTTTCTGATAATTCAGAAGCCAGTTTGAAGATTTGGAATGCACAAATAAAATCTGTTGAAGTATTGAGAAAGCGGATTTTAATTTCATTAAAAAATAAAAAATGGAATGATGAAATTACAGCCAAACAAATTTCCGTAAAAGCATTTCCCGCAATTACAAAATCACTTCAAGAGGAAATTTCAGGTCTTAATGAAGAGGGAATAATTAGAAAAATCAAACTCACTGAAAAGGAAATTCAGGAATTAAAGGATAGAAAAAAACTTGGGACCCTCCTTCCGAAAATAGAAGAGTATATTAATAAACGTAAGTGGGCTACAAAGGCAACTGCAAAAAGATTCAATACAAGAAAAATTACTCAACACCAGAAAGAGTTATTTTCAAAATTTGTTACCGACGAGTATATAAGAATCTTCAATGATGAGTGTGAAAAATTGGATGCAAATTTTGGATGTAAAATTTCACAACGGGCAATGAAGGGGAACACTTTGAAACAACTTGTTTTAGAGGGATGTACACCACGCCAAATTTTAAGCGAAGGTGAACAGCGTGCAATTTCATTAGCAGATTTTCTTACCGAGGCGCAAATAGGGAACAAGAATAAAGGAATTATTTTTGATGATCCTGTTAACTCTCTTGATCATACCAGGCGACAAACAATAGCAGAAAGACTTTTGCAAGAATCTTTGGTTCGGCAGGTAATTGTTTTCACACATGACATTACTTTTTTGCTTGCGCTTCAAACTTTAGCAGAAACAGAAAATGTTGATTGTATTGTAACAACCGTTAGAAAAATTGGTAACACACCTAGCATAATAAATAATTCCCTGCCTTGGATTGCCTCTAATGTGAAAGAAAGAGTAAAAAAATTAAACGAGGCACTTCCCAATTTGAAAAAGCTTGAAGCAGGCACAGATCCGGATTATTATTCCGAAGAAGCAAAAAATGGTGCGGACTTTTACGTGAAACTTGGGAAAGGGGGATTGAAGAATTGTTATTTAACGATGCCATTCAAAGATTCTCTCCAGGTATTCAAACAAAGCGGATTGAAAAAATGAAGTTCACACCTGATTTATATAAAGAAATAGAAAGGGGAATGGCTGAATGTTCTAACTGGGTTCATGATCAGGCTAGAGCAATCAATAGCCCGACACCAAAAGTTAACAAGTTGGAAACTTTTCTAACTGCGTTTAATGAGTTTGTAAAAAAGTGTAGATAAGATGGATCAAAATAAATTGCCAAAGGATTGGAATTGGGTGAAGCTGAGAGAAATATCGATTGTAAATCCGAAACTTGAAAATAAACAAGATATTAAAGGTGACTTAGAGGTTCAATTTCTTCCAATGAAACTTGTGGAAGAGAAGATTAATAAAATTCAATTGACAGAAACACGATTGTTTAGCGAGGTACAAAAGGGAAGTTATACACCTTTCATTGATGGTGATGTAATTTTTGCAAAGGTTACTCCATGTATGGAAAATGGGAAAGTTGCAGTTGTTCACAATTTGAAAAATGGAATTGGATATGGTTCTTCGGAATTTCATGTTTTGAGGTGCAACAATGATACACTAAATAAATACTTGTTTTATTATATCGTTCAAAATAGGTTTAGAAACGAAGCTCAAAATGCAATGACAGGTGCAGTTGGACTAAGACGAGTACCAAAACAATTTATTGAGAATTATTATATACCTCTTCCACCCAAGCCCACCCAAGAAGCGATTGTGTCCAAAATAGAAGAACTCTTTAGTTAGTTAGACAAAGGCATTGAAAACCTGCATACTGCCCAACAGCAACTAAAGACCTACCGGCAGAGTGTGTTGAAATGGGCGTTTGAGGGAAAGCTTACAAATAGTCTGAACCATGATTCTTATGATTTACATGATGAACATGATTTAAATATTGCGGCTGAACCTGAAACTAAATACAATAAAAAAAATAATCATGTTAATTAAAATAATCTTTTAAATCATGGTTCAGACAAAGGTGAATTGCCGAAGGAGTGGAAGAATGTTGAATTACAAGAAGTTTGCATAATCAAAAGAGGAAAATCAAAACATAGACCGAGGAATGAACCTTCATTGTATGGAGGGAAATATCCTTTTA
>JBKJRY010000017.1:0-25767 GCA_046593045.1 Chitinophagaceae bacterium
CTAACTATTACTATTGGAAAACGGAACATCAGAGGGAACTCTTCTAACAAACCGCCGTGTACCGAACGGTACGCACGGTGGTGTGAGAGGACCGGTAGCCAACTAATTACTACCTTCCTACTCGATTAATTACTTTTAATTTATGTGCGTCCCAGGTAAGCTAGATTTACAATAAATATTAATCAAGGCTTATATTGGTAAAAAAGGCTAGCCGATAATTAGTTATCAGGCATTCGCGCCGGCTAATTTCACTCCGTTTTTGTATTCTCCAAGAATAACGACTTTCTTAAATCTTGAATACTGTTTTGCTGCAATTTCCATTGCCTCTTCGCTGTCGCTTCTCAACTTCAGCCCTTTACCATCAGGTGAATTATAAATTTCAATATAAAAGCCATCTCTCAGTGTTATAGCTCTTTCTCTGGGTCTTCCTGTTCTCATTTTTTCTGTTTTTAAGGTTGTGATTTTAATAAGGCGATTATTGTATAAAACTTGTAAGTCAATTTCCCTGAATTTAATACAAATAATCAGCTTATAACAATATTAATGGTGTTTTTGTTGAAATAATGAATTTTTCTTTTTCCAATGTATAAGGTTAACAACTATTTCACATTATACCCCATCCTCACTAAACTACTAAATTTACGATTTTTACCATCAAAAATTTCACCAGAAATAAGGTATTTTAATATCTATACATTTCAGGCTTGTAAGGCCCCTCTTTTGAAATTCCTAAATAGTTGCTTTGTTCAGTGGTTAATTCTTCAAGCTCAACACCAATTTTGCTCAAATGAAGGCGGGCAACTTTTTCATCAAGATGTTTTGGAAGTACATATACTTTGTTTTCATACTTATCTGTGTTAAGCCATAATTCAAGTTGCGCAAGAACCTGGTTGGTAAAAGAATTGCTCATCACAAAACTTGGGTGGCCTGTTGCACATCCTAAATTCACAAGACGTCCTTCCGCCAAAACAATAATATCTTTTCCTTCAAGCGTATACTTATCAACTTGCGGCTTGATGGTATCTTTTGTTTTACCATAATTATTATTAAGCCATGCAATGTCAATTTCAATATCGAAATGGCCAATATTACAAACAATAGCCTTATCCTTCATTTCAAGAAAATGTTCTTTTTTTATAAGGTCGCGGCATCCTGACGCAGTTACAATAATATCAGCTTCTTTTACTGCATCAATCATTTTCTTTACTTCATACCCATCCATTGCAGCCTGCAACGCACAAATGGGGTCGATTTCAGTAACAATTACCCGGGCTCCTGCTCCTCTTAAACTCGCTGCAGAACCTTTGCCTACATCACCATATCCGCCGACAACAGCAACTTTACCAGCCATCATAACGTCGGTAGCTCTTCTTATCGCATCTACAAGGCTCTCTTTGCAGCCATATTTATTATCAAACTTAGATTTTGTAACAGAATCATTTATATTGATTGCAGGAACAGGCAAAGTACCTTTTTCCATTCTTTCATACAAGCGATGAACACCAGTTGTAGTTTCTTCTGATAATCCTTTTATGTGTTGAATAAGTTCAGGGTATTGATCAAAAACCATATTAGTAAGATCTCCACCATCATCAAGTATCATATTTAAGGGGCGGTCTTCGCTTCCGAAAAATAATGTTTGCTCTATACACCAGTCACTCTCCGCTTGTGTTTGTCCTTTCCATGCAAATACGCCAACACCCGTGGCAGCCACTGCGGCCGCAGCTTGGTCCTGGGTCGAAAATATGTTACAAGAACTCCATTTTACCTCAGCTCCCAAGTCAATTAAGGTTTCTATAAGTACAGCTGTTTGTATGGTCATATGCAGGCAGCCTGCAATGCGTGAGCCCTTCAGAGGTTTATCTTTTCCAAACTCTTGTCTAAGAGACATTAAGCCTGGCATTTCAGCTTCGGCAAGTAAAATTTCTTTACGGCCCCATTCAGCAAGGGTCATATCCTTAACTTTATTTTTAAGGCTAAAGTCAATAGTGTTCTTTGTGGTTGTTGACATGTTATTTATTTTTTAAGAGGGCAAATCTACGATAGCGTAGGATAAAATCCTAATGGATTCAAAAAGTTCAGGATAAAACAACTATATTCATCATATAAAAAGAATAAACTCAAAAATTTATATGGCAAAAGCGGGTCAAAAAGAAAAAACAGCAATTCCTGATATTACCCTGGATAGCAAGGATTTGGCAATATTGAGGCTTTTGCAGGAAAATGCCAGGATCACTATAAAAGAAATTTCAGGCAAAGTTCACCTAAGTACAACACCTGTGCATGAGCGGATAAAGAGAATGGAAGATTCAGGTGTTATTAAGCAATATGCTACGTTGGTGGATCATGCAAAGGTGAAAAAAGGATTGATGGTAATCTGCAATATTTCTTTAAAACAACATAGTAAAAATGCCGGTATAAAATTTATAAAAACGATCCATGAGTTGAATGAAGTTGTGGAATGTTTTAGTATTTCAGGCGAATTTGATTTTATGCTAAAGGTCGTTTGTGAAGACATGAATACTTATTATGATTTTCATGTAAATGAATTGAGCCAGATAGAAAATATGGGCCATGTGCAAAGCATTTTTGTAATGGGGATAATAAAACAGACCCACCAATTGGTATATTAACGATGAGGATTCGCGAAAATCTCAGAAGGGTTTATCCGCTAATCATTTTCAAAAATTCTTCCTTTTTGCGGCGGGAAATGTCTATCAGCGTTCCATCCTGCAACATCACATGACCTCCCTTGCTACGGATGTATTTCTTTATATAAGTGAGATTAATGAGATGTGAATTATGAACGCGGTAAAAATTGTAAGGAACCAGTATTTCTTCAAAATCTTTTAAGATTTTAGATACAATAATATTTTTATTTTCGGGCAAATAAATTTTACTATAGTTTGATTTTGATTCTATGTGGAGTATATTTTTTATTGGAATAAATTCAATTCCTTCCGAAGTCGAGATAGCGATTTTATCTTCCTGGCTTTTGTTTTCACTTAAAGATTTTTTTAATATATCTACTTTTTCTTTTGTCTGTTTATTGAATGTTTTATCCAGGCGCTGAACTGCTTTTTGGAGGTCTTCAATGCCAATTGGTTTTATCAGGTAATCAAAAGCGCTAATGCGAATAGCATCTATAGAATAATGATTATAAGCTGTTGTGAAGATGATATCAAAATCATATTCTCCCAATTCCTCAAGCATTCTGAACCCACTCATACGAGGCATTTCAATATCAAGAAAAACAACGTCAGGTTTGTGTTGTTTGATGATGGATATACCTTCCTCCGGCTTCTGTGACGTTGCAAGTATTTGTATTTGCGGGCAGAACCCTTCAAGCTTTTGTTTCAGATTTTGCAGGCTGTTAAGCTCGTCGTCTATTAATATAGCTTTAATTTTTTCCATGTCATATAGCTTTTATTTTTACTTCAACAATTGTTCCATCGGGGTTATTATCCCAATCATATAGGTCAGAAATTTTGACATATCCATTTGCATTTTGCTGCTTATTATATAAATGGATTCTGTCCTCGCTTATTTTCAACCCTACGCTTTTATGGTGCAGCCGGTTGAGTTTATTATAATCTTCAGATTTAGATCTGCCAATACCATTATCCTTAATTATGTATTTTATGTATTCATCTTCTAAGTTTACAGTAACGGATAATTTTAAACCAATTCTGTCACTGTGAGCTATTCCATGTACAATGGCGTTCTCTACGAACGGTTGTATAAGCAAGGATGGCACATAATAATCTCCCGACAGTAATTCCTGGTCTATATTTTCCATATAACAAAATTTATGATTAAAACGCATTTGTTCCAGGTCAACGTACAATTTTAAAGCATCCATGTCCGAAGAAAAGGCAGTTAATTCATTCCGGCTGCTTTCCAATATCGTTCTTATTAGTAATGCAAATTTGTGCAGGTAATCGCTCGCTTTTCTCTTTTCACTTTGCATCATGAAATTTTCAATACTGTTGAGGCTGTTAAAAATAAAATGAGGATTCATTTGTGAACGGAGAGATTGTATCTGCGATTCGGCAAGTTTTTGTTTGAATGCAAATTCTGATTTTTTCTTCCTGGCTTGTTTGGATTTATTAATAAAAAATGCCGTAAGTATAGTAAGAAACAGGAAGATGACGGCAGCAATCAGCAATGCATTTTTAAAAACAATTTGTCGTTTTTGCAACTGCGAAAGTTCAAGCAAATGCCGGTTCTCGATTTCTTTTTTTCTTATCACCCATTCTGATTCATTAATTATAACATTGCGCCTGTTATTTTCAGAAAACAAAGAATCAAAAGCTGTGCGATAAATGCGATAATAGATTAACGATGAGTCTTTATCATTTTTAGTATCATACACCAATGAAAGTTGTTCGGCGGCATTTGAAATACCCTCAAAGTATTGGGTTCTCACTGCAATATTTAAAGCACTGTCAAGTAGTATGATTTTTTTATCAGGCTTAAAATTTTTTAAATAGACAGCTTTGGCAAGATAAACCTGGTATTCGTTTCTCAAATCATTTTCAACCTGGGCCTGATCCATAGCTTTATTGAAATAATACAAAGCTGAATCAACTCTGTTGGCTACAGCATGCAATTTTCCAAAGCCTAAATAGAATTGGGAAAGGATGTAGCTTTCGTGGGCCAGCAGTGCATATGGCATACCTTTAATTAAATTTTCTTTTGCAGCCTTGTATAACTTTTCCCTGAAGTCGCATTGATTTAGTAATTCATAATTTATTGCCACTCCACGCCATGCCTTTAATTTCAGGTTTATCGGAATGGCCCGATTTGCATACTCCCTGCACTTATCATAATTTTTCAATGCCCTGAAGTTATCACCTGCGTTATTCAATGATACAGCCTTCAGCCTCAAGGCGCCTGATACTTCTGCATAATCAATTGCTTTAAAAAAAGCATTGTTGCTTGCATCAAAATTTCCTGAATTGTATAGCAGGATACCAAGATTGATTTGAGCCAGGGATTTACCAAAAGTGAAATTGAGGCTATCGCTTAAGGTTGATACTTTTTCATAATAATAAAATGATTTCTTTACATCTTTTTCGCTAAGCCGGTAGCTTATTCTATGAAGCGTTTGAATATATTGTGAATCTATGGAAGGATGTTTATTGGTCCAGTCAATAAGGCTGTCTACATATTTGACCTGGGCAAAATTGTTGCTTGCTAAAAAAATAATAAGAAAGAAAAGAATCGCCTGTTTCCTCATAATATTTTCCAATTAAGGATTACTTAAAACTAAAAAATAAATAGGCAATTTTGAAGACCGGAACGAATTGAATTAAAAGGATAGGTGCCCTAATGAATAAGTGGCTGTTAGTTTCCATTTAATGGTTGTTATGGAGGAGGAAATGGAAGCTTGTTTATCAAAATATTAATCGTGTCACAAATCGTTCATAAAAAGGTCTTTTTCAATATTAATATCAATTTCACTTGCGGTAACAAATCCTTCTTAACATAAAAGGCTTGCCGGTATATGAGCTGTAACTCCCGTGAATTGCAGGATACGGGCTAATTGCTGGTGCTTCGTACCTGCATCTTTTGCAATTGGGTGATTACTTCATAATTATTTTCAAATCAGGAGCAAAAAATTTTCTTCCGGCCTTATCTTTTACAACAATATCAAAAAAATACATTTCCTCATCTTTTTGAAACCCGTTCTGTATGTTATCTATCCAAATTTTTGGGAGAGGACTGGTCTCAAATAAGCCTGCAACTGTTGTGAAAGTAGTTTGTTTACGGCCGGTTTGCTCATGTTCTATTACTCCCTTTTTTTTGTATAAAAAATGATAGGAATCTATTGGATAAGTATTGCTCTGGGCATCCGTTATTCTCAATGGCAATGCAATTAACTGGTTAGCTTCGTCAATGGTAACAACCGCGCCAGTTGTATTTATTCCCAGGAATGATTTTACAACCGGCGGTTTGAATTTAACAATTTTTGTTATTCCAGGTTTTTCTTCGGATTGCTGGGAAAATGATACCAATCCGGTTGTAAAACAAATAATGAGAAGGAGAATTCTTGGAAGGTAAATTTTCATAATTAGATTTTAAACCCGAAATGTTGTATTGCAAAAATTAGTTAATCGCGGAAAGACTTTGTTCTATCAAAGAAATTTTTTGTTCTGTGTCCGTTTTCTTTTTTCTTTCCAGTTCAATAACTTCCGGCCTGGCATTCTGCACAAATTTATCATTACTTAATTTTTTATTTACTGCATTTAGGAAACCTTTAAGATAATCAAGATCTTTTATCATTTTTTCTTTTTGCGAAGGAATATCAACTTCGGTGTTTGTCACCACATATATTTTTTCTTTGCCTGCAACTATAGTTATCGCGAAAGAGATAGGTTCGGTTGTAAACTCAATTTTTTCTGTATTTGCCTGTTTTGATAAAATATTTTTGATAGGCTCATAAGCTGATGGATCCTGCGTGTCAATAAAAAGCTCTATTGTATCTTTTGGCTTTATATGATGTTTATTTCTTGAATCACGGATAGCAGTGATCAATTCTTTCAACTTATTCCCCTGCTCTAATATTTTTTTATCCGGTTGGCTTGCAGGATGATATTGTTTAACAATAAGATCATCATCCCTGTCTTCTTTTAAGAGGTGGTAAATTTCTTCTGTAATAAATGGCATATATGGATGCAATAACTGAAGTATCTCTTCGAAAAAAAGCACTGATGCATCATAAATATTTTTTTCAATTGCCTTTCCGAAGTCAGGCTTTATCCATTCCAGGTACCAACTGCAATAGTCATCCCATATTAAAGAATAGATTGTTTTCAGGGCCTCACTAAGCCGGAACTCTTTCATTAATCTATCTACTTCTATACTTCCTTCATTCAGCCTGTTTTGAAACCAGTCAATCGCAAAATTTTGTTTTTTAATTACATTCCCGCTTTCATTTTCAGCATTTTCCTCCTCGTGTTTATCATGCCAAATCTTTATTAGCTTCAAAGCATTCCAAAGCTTGTTATTAAAAAATTTCCCCTGTTCGAGACTTCCTTCATCAAACAAAAGGTCGTTGCCTGCGGGGGACGATATCATAATTCCAAACCGAACGGCGTCAGCGCCATACTCATGAATCAAATGCAAAAGGTCAGGGCTGTTTCCCAACTGCTTACTCATTTTTCTGCCGAGCTTATCACGTACCATTCCCGTAAAATAAACATCACTGAAGGGCTTTTCATGCATATATTCCATACCGGCCATTATCATGCGCGATACCCAAAAGAAAATAATATCCTGTCCTGTAACAAGAACAGACGTTGGATAATAATAGTTGATCTCCTCATTGCCAGGTAATGAAACGCCATTAAAGACTTCTATCGGCCACAGCCATGAAGAGAACCAGGTATCCAAAACATCTTCATCTCTTGTCAGCACTGTGCCGGTTTTACTCCCAGTTGATCGCTGATTGCTCATTGATGATCTTGCCTCTTCTTCAGTTTCACCTACATACACATTCCCTTCTTCATCATACCAGGCAGGTATCTGTTGTCCCCACCAAAGCTGGCGGCTAATGCACCAGTCTTTTACATTCTCAAGCCAGTATTTATAAGTTGCATTAAACTTATCGCGAGGATGAATATTTATATTTCCTGAAACAACAGCTTCCAAAGCAGGAGATGCCAGTTCTTTCATTTTTAAAAACCACTGAGTGGAAATTTTAGGCTCTGCCACTACGTTAGTTCTCTGGCTATAACCAAGCCTCGTGGCGTATTCTTCCTCTTTTACTAGTAGCCCCTGTTGCCTAAGATCATCAATAATTTTTTTACGTGCTTCAAAACGGTCTTCTCCTACATAAATTTTGGCAGCTTCACTTAATGTGCCATCTTCATTTAGAGTATCCACAATCCCCAGGTTGTGTTGCAGGCCGATGTTATAATCGTTAATATCATGTGCCGGTGTAATCTTTAAGATACCAGTACCAAAATCCTGATCAACATATTCATCAAAAATTACCGGAACAAGTTTATCGATCAGGGGCACAAAAACATTTTTGCCTTTCAAGTGGCTGTATCTCACGTCAAGGGGGTTTGCACAAACTGCCGTATCACCCATAATGGTTTCAGGTCGTTGGGTTGCGATCACTATATACCCGGGAGTTTCCTGTTTATTATCTTCCTCTTCAATTTTATATTTGATATAATATAATTTTCCTGTAACATCCTTATATTCTACTTCTTCATCGCTGAGGGCGGTTTTTGCGGCGGGGTCCCAGTTTATCATACGTGCACCACGATAAATCAGGCCCTTATTATAAAGATCAACAAATACTCTTATTACAGCTTTGTAATAATGATCATCCATGGTAAAAGTAACCCTGTTCCAATCAACACTACAGCCCAGCCTGGCTATCTGGTTATAAATGATATTGCCGTATTTCTCTTTCCATTCAAAAGCAAACTCTAAAAATTCTTCTCTTGATAAATCATTTTTTTCTATGCCTTTTTCTCTTTTAAGCATATCAACCACTTTGGCCTCAGTGGCAATGGAAGCATGGTCGCTTCCAGGAACCCAGCAGGCGTTGAAGCCGCTCATTCTCGCTTTTCTTATAAGTATATCCTGCACGGTCTCATTTAAAGTATGCCCCATGTGTAAAACACCCGTAACATTTGGTGGAGGTATCACGATAGTGAACGATGGCCTGTTATCCGGTTTGCTTGTAAAATAATCTTTTGAAAGCCAGTGACTGTACCATTTGTCTTCAACAGATGAGGGCATGTAATTTTTACTTAACTCCATAATTCTTCCTAAAAATTGGTATAGCTGCAAATGTAATTAAAAGAGGTGCTACAATTTTATTAAGAAGTTTTAAGTTTACATTCTAAAACGACTTTTTTGGAGTACGCAGTTGTTGATATAGAAACCACCGGGGGTTACGCCGCATCCAATGGTATAACAGAAATTGCTGTGTTTATTACTGATGGCGAAAATATCTTAAAGCATTTCACTACTTTATTAAATCCTGTTTACACGATACCAAGATATGTGGAATCACTTACCGGAATTACTAATGAGATGGTTGAATTTGAAAGGCCTTTCAGCAGTATCGCAGATGAACTTTATGAACTGCTAGCAGGCAAAGTTTTTATTGCCCACAATGTAAATTTTGATTATTCCTTTGTAAAATATCATCTTGAAAAATCTGGTTACGATCTTAATTGTAAAAAACTTTGTACAGTAAGGCTTTGCAGGCAAATATTACCAGGCTTGCCGGGCTATGGGCTCGGGAAAATATGCAGGCACCTCGGCATTGAGATTGCATCCCGGCACCGGGCAAGTGGTGATGCGGAAGCCACTGTAAAGCTTTTTCATCACCTGCTGAAATGTGATACTAACGGCCATATTCACACGATGCTGAAAGCTAAAAGCAAAGAACAATATCTTCCTCCCAATATTTCTTCATCGGTTATAAATAAACTGCCCAGTGAACCGGGAGTCTATTATTTTCACGATAAAAAAGGAAAGGTGATTTATGTAGGAAAAGCAAAAAGCCTGAGCAGGAGGGTAAGCAGCCATTTTACAAATAATAAAACCACCCGCCAGAAACAGGAATTTTTAAAGAAAATCCACCACGTCAGTTACAAAATCACGGCGACTGAACTTATGGCTTTTATACTGGAAAGCATTGAAATAAAAAAACTTTGGCCTGAGCAAAATCGCAGTCAGAAAAGATTTGAGCAATCATTTGGACTTTATACTTATGAAGACAGGAAAGGCTATTTGCGTTTGTGCATTGAAAAAAAGAAAAAGCACATAAATCCATTATACACCTTTAATCTTCTTGCTGAAGGCCACATACTATTGAGAAAACTTGTGCACCAGTTTGAGCTTTGTCCCAAACTATGTTTTTTACAGGCTGAGAATGTCGAATGCCAGCTATTGATTGAAAATAAATGCAAGGGTGCATGTGAGCAAAAGGAATCATCGAAGAAATATAATGAAAGAGTACAGGCTTGCATTAATCATCTAAACAATGAACTTCCAAGCTTTGCATTAATAGATGCAGGATTAGGACAGGAAGAACAGAGTTGTATACTTATAGAGAAAGGCAGATTTTATGGAATGGGGTGCCTGCCCGCTGATATTGCTTTACAAACAACAGGTGATTTAAAATCTTACCTGACACCCCATGCTGAAAATGACTACATAAGACATCTTGTATTTCAACATGTTAACAGGTACCCGCATAAGAAAATACCTTTAATCAATTAATTTTTTTAAAAGATTTGTAAATGCGTTTCTTGAAATAAATTCAGCACCAAGGCTTTGAAGATGGGGTGTGTAAACCTGGCAATCAATCAGCTCAATGCCTTCCTTTTCCAGTTTGGTAACATAATTTATAAAAGCAAATTTACTGGCGTTGCTTTCAAGTGAAAACATACTTTCACCAAAAAATACTTTTCCTATTTGCACACCATATAAGCCACCTACCAATTTATTATCCTTCCATGCTTCGGCGCTATGTGTCATTCCTTTTTGAAAAAGCACGGTATATGCTTCTTCTATCTCATTTGTGATCCACGTACCAGGATTGTCTTTTCTTTTAGCTGTCCGGCAATTTTTAATTACATCTGCAAATGCTTTGTCCACGCTGAATTGAAATGTTGTATTTTTTAACACTTTTTTCATACTCTGGCTCACCTTAATTCTTTTGGGAAACAAGACAAAGCGTGGATCAGGGCAATACCAGCAAACCGGTTCATCTTCATTGTACCAGGGGAATATACCGTGGCGGTATGCATTATTTAACCGCTCGAAGGTAAGAGTGCCTCCTATGGCGAGTAAACCATCATGATCCGCTAATTCTACCGATGGAAAGTTATTCTGCTCGCCGGTAAGAATAAAAGGCATTAAATTTTGTTAAAATAAATGTAGGAAAGCTTCAAATTGAAATGGGAATTCAATACTTCAATTAATGTTCTGAAAGTTGTTCTACCGTTGCACCGATGCCGCGATCTGTAATGATATCACACATGGGTTTTAGAAACTCGTAGGAACCTTCTTTTACAGCATATTTTCCTTTTGTGTGTATGATCATTGCGCATTGTTCCGCCTGGTGCTGGGTATGATCGCAAATTTCAATAAGGGTCGTTATCACCCATTCAAAAGTTGTTACGTCATCGTTCCACATAATTAACTGGCAACCATTGTCCTGGTCTAGTAATACATCTGTCTCAGCGGCTTCCAGGGTGTAAGGTTTAATTGTATCCATAGTTTTAAAGTTAGTCAAAATTACCATTTTTAAAGCTCAATACCAACAGGGCTTATCTGTCGAATTTCCCCCAATTTTAAATTCAGGCATTGAATTTGGTTATAAGAGGTTGAAATGATAAAAACTTACACAATAAGCTAATAACCTAAAAATTAAAACAATGAAACATTATTTAAAATTGCTTATAACCTTATTTATATTTTCTGTTCTGGTAAATAACGTTGAGGCACAAACAAAAACAAAAATTAAAACAAAAAGTGAAACTCCAAAGTTCGTTGAACAGAGTTTTGGTACTCCATCATCAATTACCGATGTAACAGATATACCTGATAGTAGCCTTGCTTACAACAGTCTCCAAACCCTTGTTGGTAAAAATATTACCCTGACTTATGACGATAACACGTTCAGGGGAAATGAACCAATAAGAAGGGGTGATTTTTTAGTGGCGTTGAATTCTTCTCTTGATGCCATTAAGAAAGTCGAAAATGAAAATAATATTGACAGCGAAGCGAACACTAATAGTGCATCTATGAATAATAATACCGTTACTGAAAACAGTGGTATTGAAGTAAATGCACCCATTAAAAATGATCTAAACGATATACAGGAAAACAGCGTTTATCATCCGGCAGCGCAATCGCTTACGCAAAAGGGTGTGATACTCCCTTTCGCAAAATCAAAAACATTTAATCCAGGCGATCCAATGAGCGAGAATGAAGTGTACGATATTTTAAACCAGGTATTTGATTACAGCAAAGCAGGCATGAATCCATATGGCAAGACTATGGACCGCTCCAAATTTGCAATGGTGTTAAATAATGCGGTATCGAATAAATTGCAAAAGGATTATGCAATTATAGATCAAAAGAATGCAGCAGCGGATCAACAAAGGCAGGAAGAAAAAACCAGGTTGGAAAATGAAATGCAGCAGCAGGAGCAGGCAAGAAAAGATTCTCTTAATAGCGCTTATAAAGCTGAGCAACAGGAAATTGAGCAAAAGGCTTTAGAAGCCCAATCAAAGAAGAAGCATAGGAAGTAAAAATATAATTGACTCCACTATCCAGAAGCTGTCTCAAAAGGGCAGCTTCTTTTTTTATTCTCAATTGTGGAGTGACAGTTATTCATAAAAAGAAGTGGATAAATATTAGTGGTAATGATGCAATAGAACGGCGCTAATTTTATTGGTTTTTCTTTTGCAAACTGTATATCCAGCATAGCTTTTAAAACTTCAGCAACACCAGCCAATGCTGTTTCCCCTTATCATTGGACGAACTTATTTTATCGGAATACCTGGTTAAGGTACTAAACCAGGGCTTAGCAAAAATTGATATAGATACACTGCTAAAAAATAGACAGGGCGCCTGGTCAGGCAAGTTTTAGTACCTTTCTCGTAGTCTCAAGTGTTTTATAGATGTCTTCATCTGTATGCGCATAACTTACAGAACTTTGTTTACACGCGATTGGTATATGATATATCCCACTTCCGATCAGTGTTTTTCTTTGTTTAAGATCAAAACCAAAATCATGATGCTTTAAAATATCATGAAGGTCCCAGGGCGGCGTTTCCATAAAATACGTGCAAAATGCTGAGGCATTATTCACAAGTACTGCAGGAATGCTCATCTCGCTAAATATATCTTCCAATCCTGCGTATAACTTTTTACACATAGCATTGATATGTTCATATATTTCTGGATTTTTTAAAAGTTCAAGGGTGGCGATAGCCGCAGAAGCATTTACGGGGTGGGCATTATAAGTGCCTGCAATCAAAACTCGTTTTTCGGCATCTGGTGAAGCGAAGAGCTGCATGATCTCCTTTTTACCTCCAATCACTCCAAGTGGGTATCCGTTAGCAACCGCTTTCCCAAACACTGATAAATGAGGCTTGACACCACAGATCTCCTGGTATCCGCCAGGTCCACTGCGAAAACCTGTCTTCACTTCATCAAAAATACATAGTGCCTCATATTCTTCACAAAGATTATAAAGGCCCTGGAGGTAACCTGGCTTTGGTAAAACCACACCAATATTTTGTAATACAGGCTCCGTTAAAACACAGGCAACTGGATATTTCTGCATAACATATTCCACCGAATCCAGATCGTTGAAATTTACAATATGTACCTGCCGTTTGGTATTTCCGGGTATGCCTGCTGACAAGGAAATAAAGGGATATTCGCCTCTTGAAACCCGGGGTCCTGTTTGTGCAAATGAGGGCATCACCTGTCTTGCTACTTCATTGTGCCAGCCATTGTATCCACCCATTGTTAAAATAATATCATCACGGCCGGTATATGCCCTGCTAAGCCTGATGGCGTGTGCGGTGGCTTCACTACCGGTATTGGTAATCTGCACCAGTTCGAGTGAAGGGATCATTTCACGGAGTAAAGAGCATAATTTTATTTCCAATTCGTTAGTGCCACTGCCAAATAAAGAGCATTCAGATTGTAGTGTGTCTATCACAGCCTTGTTGACCACATCATTATTATGGCCGAGCAGGTGGGGAGCAAATGCCGCATGATAATCGATATACTCTTTCCCGTCAATATCATAGATCTTGCTGCCTTTACCCCGTTTGAAAATAATGAACGGATCTACCTTCCTGTTCATAGATACCACGCCCCCCGCAATGTGAAGGTTGGCCTCTTCGCAAAGCTGATCTGTAAGCGATAAACTTTCCTGTATATTCATTTTCTTCCTTAAGTTTACACAGGATAAACCTGTTTTTGTTTACAATTTAAACAAAAATTTGTTTACAAAACAAATTATGAAAACAGATTCTTTATCAGCAAAAGTGTATACTGAAGTAAGGCGGAAAATATTGGCCAACCAGTTATTGCCGGGTACACGATTGAAAGAGGAAGACTGGGCAAAAAAATCTGATGTAAGCCGTATGGCTGTGAGGGAGGCACTTACAAGACTCCTCGGGGAAAAACTGGTAATAGTAGGAGAAAAGGGAGGTTATTTTGTAAAGTCATTGACAGAAACGGATGTTCACCAAGTAAGGGAACTGAGGGAAATACTGGAATTGGGAGCGTTACGGCTTGCATATAAAAAAATTACAAAACAACAAATTGCAAGCCTTGAGAAAATATGCGATGATTTTACCGGCATGGTGAAGCAAGGTTACTTTAACGGTGCATGTGAAGCAGACATAAAGTTCCATGAAACGCTCATGGAAACTTCAGGGAATGAAAAACTTGTAGAAGCATACCAGGCCAGTCACATTCCGTTATTTCACCTGAAAATGGACCGATCGCGACTTTATATGGATGATTATGAACTTACGGATAAGGAACATCGCCTGATAGTTAAATCCCTGAAAAATGAAGACCTTGCACTTGCAGAGGAAACTTTGATCAAACATTTCACAAGAGGCGAGGCAGGCGCGCTTGAATAACAATTTTCCGTCAAAATAAAAAATTATGAAAAGACTAATTGCGATTGTATCTGTTATGCTCTTCCTGGTATCAGGTGCCGATACTTATGCACAGCCCAGGGAGCAAAGAATTAAAATAGTTGTGGCCCCGGATCATTCGGACTGGCTGTACAAAACAGGAGAAAATGTGAAATTCTCCATTTCAATATTAGAGGATGGTAATCCTGTAAAAAATGCATTTGTGCAGTATGAAATTGGTCCCGAGAAAATGGATCCGTCAAAAAAGGATTCACTTAAACTTCCCAATGGTGTTTTAGTTGTTGATGGAGGTACGATGAAGACAGCGGGATTTCTGCGCTGTACTGTTACTGCAAAGGTAGATGGTAATGAATATGGGAAAATGGCAACCGCAGGTTTTGATCCTTTAAACATAAAACCCACTATTGAAGAACCTGAGGATTTTTCTCAATTCTGGAATGATGCAAAAGATGAACTGGCGAAAATACCAATGGATACAAAGATGACTTTGCTGCCGGAAAGATGCACGGAAAAAGTAAATGTGTATCATGTAAGTCTTCAAAATTTCAAAATCAACTCAAGGCTATATGGTATATTATGCGTTCCTAAAAAGGAAGGTAAATACCCTGCGTTACTTACCGTTCCGGGTGCGGGGGTTCGTCCCTATTATGGTAACGTATCCATGGCCGAAAAAGGAATGATAACTTTTGATATAGGTATACATGGTGTACCTGTAAATATGGAACAAAGTATTTACAATGATCTTGGTGCAGGTGCATTGAATGGCTACCAGAATTACAACCTTGATGACCGTGACCGGTTCTACTACAAACGGGTTTACCTGGGATGTGTACGTGCCAATGATTTTATCTTTAGTTTACCGCAATTCGATGGAAGCAATCTTGCGGTTACAGGTGGTAGCCAGGGCGGAGCATTAACTATCATTACAACAGCCCTTGATCCACGGGTAAAATACCTGGCGGCTTTCTATCCAGCTCTTTGCGACCTCACAGGCTATTTAAAGGGGCGTGCCGGGGGGTGGCCACATTATTTTGCTAAGAATAACCTGGCCTTCAATAATAAAAAAGACAAAATAGAAACCTGTGGTTATTATGATGTAGTAAATTTTGCCAGGCTTATAAAGGTTCCCGGTATTTATAGCTGGGGATTTAATGATGACGTGTGTCCTCCCACTTCGATGTATGCCGCGTATAATGTAATTGCTGCACCTAAAACTTTATATATTGCGCTTGAGACAGGACACTGGACATATCCTGAACAGAATGAAAAACTTGACAACTGGCTGCTGAATAAATTAGGCATAAAGGAATGATGTCTCTCGTGTAGCAACTTATAGCTCTGCCAAATGCAAAATTTATTAAGGGATTTTTCTTTTGGTAAACCTGATATTTATATTTATTCAGACTTAAGGCATTAAAGTGCGAATGAAAATTATTTTGTAGAAATCTATCCTATTTATTTCGCACCAGAATTTCTTTCCACATTTTTGTAGTTGCTTTATCCTTCTTTAGATTTCTTAAATAAAAGTCGTCGAAATTGTGTGTGGCAAAAAACACTTTGGAAAAGGTAGCCGTGGAATATATTCTATATCAGGTGCTGAAGGATTGGGTTTTGAATACGATTTCTTCAAACTTATTTTATTTCATCATGTAAATGAAATTATTCTGCCTTCAATGTCTGCTATCATGGACAATTATTTATATTAATAATTTAATGCACAGCCCGCGGATAACAAATCATAAATCCTTAAATTTACTATCAAATAAACTTGCGTATGAAGGAAGAAAAAACCTGCGATAAAAATGAAAAGGGTTCTTTGCACAACGCCCGAAGAAATTTTCTGAAGCAATCGTCTCTTTTAACAGCGCTTGCGATAGCGCCCCCTTCATTATTAACAGCGGCTGATAAAAACCTGGATGAAAAATTTTCCCGGTATTTCGAACAGCAATCACTTTCGCTTGAAATTAATGGAATAGAGCACCAACTTAGTGTAGAGCCTCGTGTTACCTTACTTGATCTTTTGCGTGAGCAAATACATCTTACCGGCACCAAGAAAGGTTGCGACTATGGTCAATGTGGTGCATGTACGGTACATGTGGATGGTAAACGGGTATTATCGTGCCTGAGCCTTGCTATAATGCAGAATGGGAAAAAAATTACAACCATCGAAGGGCTGTCCGATGGTGATAAACTACATCCCATGCAGGAAGCATTTATTAAGCATGATGGCTTTCAATGTGGCTATTGTACACCGGGGCAAATTATGTCGGCAGTTGCCTGTGTGCGTGAAGGGCATGCTGATAGTTACGATAATATTCGTGAATATATGAGTGGAAATATTTGCCGTTGTGGTGCGTATCCCAATATCGTGGATGCCATTAAAGAAGTAAAAGAAAAAGGAGGTACCATATGATCAATTTCGATTACGTAAAAGTTTCTTCGCCAAAATCAGCGATTGATGCGTTAAACAAAGATGCCACATCAAAATTCATTGCCGGTGGGACCAATCTTGTTGATTTGATGAAAAGGGGAGTAGAAGCTCCGCAAAAATTAATTGACATTACCAACCTTGCTTTAAAAAACATTGAAGAAGTAGATGGTGTCATTCGCATTGGAGCTCTTACTTTAAATAGTGACGTAGCAGAAGATGAATTGGTTATGGAAAAACTTCCTTTGCTCTCATTGGCATTGAAAGCAGGCGCATCTCCTCAATTGCGAAACATGGCAACTACAGGTGGCAACATAATGCAGCGCACGAGGTGCCCTTATTTTTACGATACTACGATGCCTTGTAATAAAAGACAGCCTGGTACTGGCTGCGGAGCACTGCACGGCTACAACAGGATGCACGCAATTTTTGGCGCGTCAGTAAGTTGCATTGCAGTGCATCCAAGTGATATGTGTGTGGCATTAACTGCTTTGAATGCTGTTGTAGTAGTTAGTAGCAATAAAGGAGAAAGAAAAATTCCCTTTGGAGATTTTCATCGCCTGCCCGGCAATGCTCCTGATAAAGACAACAATCTTCAAAAAGGAGAATTAATTACCGCGGTGGAAGTTTCTGTAAATGACGGATTGGCAAAAAATTCATTGTATATAAAAGTTCGCGACCGCGCTTCCTATGCCTTTGCGTTGGTATCAGTTGCTGCTGCACTTGATATGGATGGAAATACAATAAAGGATGCAAGACTGGCAATGGGCGGTGTAGCACATAAGCCCTGGAGGTTAGCCGCCGCGGAAAGTTTCTTAAAAGGAAAAACTGCATCAGAAGCAAATTTTAAAAACGCGGCTGATATTGCCATGAAAGATGCAAAAGGCTATGGACAAAATAATTTTAAACTCAAAATGGCTCCCAACACAATTGTTCAAACATTAAAAACAGTTTCCGGAATTTCTTGAATATTATGGGAAAACTTTTATTAGACGAAGTCGACATGGCAGTTGCCAATTCTTTGTATAATGCAACGCATAAACGCATTCGCGAAATACCTATAACACCGCATAAACTGATTTAGTTTTGGAAACGATTTATTAAAAAACAACTTCCTTCCAGGCCGCGAAGAACTCTAAGTAAAACTTTGTCGAGTTCGTGCCTTTATAGGAATTTAACTAATTTAATTGCAATGAAAGATTTAGACAGGGTTGACGGCAAAGCAAAAGTTACAGGAACAGCAAAATATGCTGCTGAATACGATTTTCCCGGCCTTGCGTATGGGGTGCTTGCCTGCAGCACCATCGCCAACGGAAGCATCACAGCGATGGATACAAAAAAAGCTGAACAGTCACCTGGGGTGTTGGCCGTGATTACCCATCTTAATTTAGCAACGCCTCCGGGTTATAAGCCAACACCGGAAGAACAAAAGTCTCCTTCTCCTTCAAAAGAATACAAAGTATTTGCTGATAACATCATTCGCTTTAACGGGCAGCCTATAGCGTTAGTAATCGCAGATACATTTGAGAGGGCAACCTATGCAGCCTCCCTGGTAACGGCGGAATACAAAAAAGAAGAGCCTCATACCGATTTTCAGCAGGAAAGAAAAACGGGTAAACCGTTGGAAGGCGGCGATGACTTCAAAGATTACGTGCGTGGCGAAGCGGATGCATACAAAAATGCACCGGTTAAAATTGAAGCCGAATATACAATACCTCTTGAGGTACACAATCCTATGGAGATGCATGCTGTAACGGTTGTCTGGGAAGGAGATAAATTAACGGTGTACGATAAGACGCAATCCCTGGCCGATGCTCAAAAGAATATTATGGGGTTGTATAATTTACCGGTTGAAAATGTTCGCATTATTTGTAAATACATCGGTGGTGCCTTTGGCTCAGCCTTTAATTTTTGGCCGCATACTGTTGCAGCAGTAATTGGCGCAAAAAAGATAGGAAAGCCACTGAAGGTTACACTGAGCAGGGACCAGATGTTCACGTTGGTAGGTTACCGCCCCGAAGCAGTACAGAAGATCGGGATGGGAGCCAAACAAGATGGAACACTTGTGGGCATTACGCATGAGGCTGAAGCAATGACGGCAACTTACCAGACTTTTACAGAAGGTATTGTAAATATATCCCGCACTTTATATGCATGCCCGAATGTAAACACGCGGTACAAAGTGTATCCATTGGATTTTAGTTTACCTACCTGGATGCGTGGACCGGGGGAAACCACGGGAACCTATGCTTTGGAATGTGCGGTTGATGAAATGGCTTATGCAGTTAATATGGATCCACTTGCCTTTCGCCTGCTTAATTATTCTGAAAATGATCCTGAACATAACCGGCCACACTCCAGTAAATTTTTAAAAGAAGCTTTTCAGCTGGGCGCTGATGGAATAGGCTGGAAAGAGAGAAATCCAAAACCCCGGTCTATTAAAGAAGGGGATTTACTTGTTGGCTATGGCATGGGCACTGGTGTGTTTATTGCTTGGAGGGGTGGATCATCTGTCGGAGTAAAATTTACCAGCGACGGCATGCTGATTCTTTCAAGTGCTGTTACCGACATGGGGCCCGGCACAGCTACTGCAATGACGAATTTAGCATCACAAAAATTTGGTATTTCTCCTGAGAAGATAAAATTTGAAATGGGCGATTCCAACCTGCCGCCGGGCATATTCCAGGGCGGCTCAGGTACTACTTCTTCATTGGGCACAACCGTAAATAATGCGGCGGTAACGCTCAAGCAAAAATTGGTTGACATTATAAAGCAGACATCGGTTTTTCATACCGAAAAAATTCACGAAGTAGATTTAAAAGATTTAATTTTTGAAAATGGTTATATGATGCTTGCATCAGAGCCGGAAAGAAAAATAAGCTATACTGAAGTGTTGAAATATGGAAACCTGCCCCAGTTGGAAATACTAGAAAAATCTGAAGGCTTTGATGGAGGCGGATATACCAGCTATTCTTACTCAGCTCATTTTGTAAAAGTACTGGTGAACCCTGAAACCGGCGTCGTGACTATTAATAAAGTAGTATCTGCTATAGATGCCGGAACCGTCGTGAATGAAAAGACTGCTAGAAGCCAGATAATCGGCGGCGTAATCGGCGGCATTGGAATGGCACTCATGGAGGAAGGCGTCGTAGATCATCGCTATGGCAGGTGGGTGAATAATAATTTTGCTGATTACCATGTTCCTGTAAACAAAGATGTACCATACATTGAAGCATTATTTGTAAATAAACCTGATCCGATAATTAATCCCATTGGTGCAAAAGGAATTGGTGAGGTGTCTATGATTGGCTTTCCTGCAGCAGTTGCCAATGCAGTTTTTAATGCTACCGGTAAGCGTATACGTGAGTTGCCTATTACGCCGGATAAGTTGTTGTAGAGGGGACTTTAAATTTGCTGCACCATTATTCTATTAATGACAGCCTTCAGCCAATAAATGTTTAACCTAAAAAATCATTTCCATAAACCCTTTGTTTATCTTTCACTTTTTTAAAGAATAAATATTAAAATACTATGACTCTTACATTAGAAAAAGCAGAAAAAATAATCGCAGCAGCCAAAAAGAAAGCCATCAAGATGAAGGTAAAAATGAATATTTCTGTAGTAGATGCTGGTGCCAATTTAGTAGCGTTTGTTCGTATGGATGGTGCCTGGTTAGGCTCTGCAGACATTTCTTTAAAGAAAGCTAAAACTGCCCGCTTTTTTGATATGGGCTCAGGTGAAATTGGAAAATTGTCGCAGCCCGGTGGTCCCTTGTTTAATATCGAACATTCAAACGGTGGCCTGATTAGCTTCCCCGGCGGCATACCTCTTAAAAATGAAGAAGGAGAAGTTGTTGGCGCTATTGGCGTAAGCGGAAGCATTGTAGAAAATGATCATGCTGTCGCAGAAGCAGGAGTTGCTGCCTTGTAGCTGGTCACATCTGTGAGCAGTTCAACGTTTTTATATCGCTTGTCTCATATCTTCCTGCTTCTCATACAATCTTATTCTGAAAAGATTCCATCTATAGTGTCAAGATCATTGGTTGTAAAAGGTCACTGGCGCGATAGTTGAACAGTTTTACTTACCATTGCAGGAAATTTTCTTTTACTCAATTAGCCCGGGGAAAAAATTACAGGGAAATCAAAATAAAACCATTGAGGTCAAAAGGCAACAGCCGATTCAGTTAGTGAAGAAATTGATAATAAATTCGCCTAAGTGCAATTCCCTTATGCTTTTGTTTCAGAACAATTAATTTGTGTCAATTGCCCGCTTAAACGGATATTCACTCTACATGTATTTGATAGTGGAACCAGGCTATTATCGAACTCATGAACGACAACAATATTTAGAACTAAAGACGCGGTAACGTAAGCCCGCCGTCTACCATGATCACCTGCCCCGTTGAATATTGAAAATTTCCAAGAGCCAATGCGCTTGCTGCTTTTCCAACATCATCAGGATAGCCCCAACGCTTCTGAACGGTTAAGTCTTCATCAATCAGCTTATCATATTTTTCTTTTACTCCGGCAGTCATGTCAGTATAGATCACCCCGGGGCGAATTTCATAAACAGGAATATCATATTCTCCTAGCCGGACAGCAAACAATTGCGTTACCATACTAAGACCTGCTTTGGAAACGCAATATTCTCCACGATTAATAGAAGCTACAGTAGCGGAAATGGAAGAAACATTTATAATGCAGGATGTAAACGCAGCCTCCGATTTTTTCTGTTCAATCATCCAGTTGGCAACATATTGCGTGAGAAAATAAGCGCTTTTGAGATTTGTAGAAATTAACCTGTCAAAACTTTCTTCACTTGTTTCAAGAACATCGCGTCTTTCTTTTGGCGCAACACCGGCATTGTTCACCAGCACATTGAGTTTCCCAAAATGTTCTTTCACCTGGTCAACTATTTTTTTTCTGTCCCCTGTTGATGAAACATCGCCCTGGCAATATAAAACGCCAGCACCGGTACTGCGCAGGTTTTGTAAAACATCAGCGACATCTTCTTCCTTTCTCATGCCATTTACAGCAATGTCAAAACCATTCTCTGCAAGTTGCTTCGCAATTCCGTAACCAATGCCACGGCTTCCCCCGGTAATTAATGCAACTTTTTTCATAATGACTGTCTACTTAAAATGCACGAAGATGCAAAGGAGTTCAGGGCGCAAATAGAAATATTCATTGCCTCTTCGCCTCTTATCTCTCACTGCTTGAAATAGAATTTATTTTAAAGGACAGGAATATCAACCCAGCAACGTTTGTTCCAGCTTTCTATTCCTTTTTCTGCTAACTGTACTCCCATGGCTCCATCACGGAGGTCCCATGGAAAAGGTTCATCTTTTACGACATGTTTCAAAAATAATTCCCATTGCACTTTGAACGCATTGTCATACGATTCCTGTTCGGGAACTTTAGACCAGCCTTCAAAAAAATTAATAGGTTGAGGAATGTCGGGATTCCAGACCGGCCTTGGCGTATTCCCATAATGCTGAATGTAACAGTCACGGAGACCCGCTACAGCCGAACCTTTTGTTCCATCTACCTGCAAAGTAAGTAAGTCGTCACGCCTTACTCTAACCGCCCACGAAGAATTGAATTGAGCAATGACACCATCTTCCAATTCAAAAGTCGCATAAGCTGCATCGTCAGCAGTGCATGAGTAAGCATTTTCCTGCTCGTCAATCCGTTTAGGAATATGTGTTGCACCCAAGCAGGAAACAGCTTTTACCTTCCCAAATACATTGTCCAATACATAACGCCAATGACATAACATGTCAAAAATAATACCCCCATCATCTTCCTTCCTGTAATTCCATGACGGACGTTGCGCAGGAATTGAATCACCTTCAAAAACCCAATAACCAAATTCACCTCTTACGGAAAGTATTTTGCCAAAAAAGCTTTGTTGAATCAGGCGTTTTAATTTTAAAATTCCAGGTAGCCATAACTTATCCTGTACAACACCATTTTTCAGGCCAGCTTCCTTACATAGATCGTAAAGTTCCATGGCTGTTTTTGTATCAACTGCTATCGGTTTTTCACAATAAATATGCTTACCTGCTTTCACGGCCTGCTTTACTGCATCGGCCCTTCTCCCTGTAACCTGCGAGTCGAAATAAATAATGTTATGCTTATTGGCCAACGCCTCTTCCAGATTTGTTGTCATTTTTTTTACGCCTGATAATACACAAAGTTTTTCCAGTTTATTGATGTTACGGCCAACCAACACAGGGTCGGGCATGATGGTTTCTTCTTCACTAATCTTTACACCGCCTTGTTTGATGATTTCTGCTATCGATCGTAAAAGGTGCTGGTTCGTACCCATGCGTCCCGTAACTCCGTTCATAATAATTCCAACTGTGTGCTGCTTCATTGTTTAAGAATTTTCTTTGTATGCTTTAATTATTTTTTTTAAAAAATGCGTTTGATCTTGCTGCCAGTATTTATTGGAAAATATTTCCACTTCGTAAAACCCATCAAACCCTGCATCTTCTACCCATGATCTTATTTTGTTGACAGGAATGCATCCGTCACCCATCAGCCCGCGGTCAAGCAGCATATCTGTAGTCGGCGAATTCCAGTCGCAGATGTGAAAGGCAAACAGGTGATTGTTTTCCCCACACCGTTTTATTTCCTGTTGCAAGAAGGGATCCCACCAAAGATGGTATACATCTACCGCAACACCAACAAAAGGCGAATTTATTTGTGTTGCCATATCATTAGCCTGCGCCAGTGTATTGATGGCAGATCGGGTGTCCGCATACATAGGATGAAGTGGTTCAATTGCTAATTTAATATTTGCGGCAACAGCGGCCGGAAGAATAGTTTCGATGCCTTCCTTTATCTGTTTTCTTGAATCTTCAAGAGGTTGAGACGAATCGGCTCCGCAAACAAGAACAATAAGCGAAGCTCCCAATTCAGCGGCTTCGTCAATAGCTTTAAGATTATCATCAATCGCGGCTTTTCTTTTTTCTTTTTCTTTGTTGGGGAAAAATCCTCCACGGCAAAGTGAAACAATGTTCAATCCATGATCCCGCAACAGTTGTCCTGTTTGCCTTATGTTTCGATTTGCCAGGGCATCACGCCAGACCGTTATTCCTTTTACACCTTCCTCCGAATAATTTTTTGCAGCTTCTTCAATGCTCAATGGCTTTGTGGTTATGGTGTGAATACACAACTGCGAAAGATCAGTTATTTGTTTAGCAATCATTACATGCAATTGAAGAATCTGTAATATTTTTCATTATTAATAAAGAGTTGAGGTCAGGAGGTTTAATCCCCCCATAAATTTTGGTCAACCGTATAAATATAATTATTCAAGTTAGAATTTGGAGGAAATTTATATTTCTTCTTCCATGTATCTCCATAGACTTTCAATTTACTTAAAAACAGGAGTCACATTGGTACTAAAAAACTGCAGTCTTATTGTTTTACCAAAAATTATTCAATGATACTTCCATTGCAACTTACCCGTAAAGACAACTTGCAGAAAACGGGCAAACACAAAAACAATAAAGTTGGAAAATAAAGAATTAGTTTTTTTTTGCTTAATCCTATAACTTTAAAAAAAACGACAATGAAAAGTAATTGCTTGTATGCCTTAGTGATAGGAGTCATTTTATTCGCAGCATCCTCCTTAACCATTCCTTCTTCTGATCCTGCCCCGGTAAATAAATTTGCCTTAAAAAAAGGCACAAATATTAGTCACTGGCTTTCACAAAGCGATGCGAGGGGAGAAAAACGTAAAAATTACTTTACTGAAAAGGATGTAAAATACCTTGCAGGTATCGGGTTTGATCATATCAGGATTCCGGTAGATGAAGAGCAGATGTGGAAAGATGACGGCCAGGAAGATTCCGAAGCATTTGGCCTATTGAAAGATGCCCTTAACTGGTGTAAAAAGTATAATCTCGATGCAGTGGTTGATCTTCATATTTTAAGGTCGCATCATTTTAATAATAAAATAAAACAATTGTGGACAAAGCCCGAAGCACAGGAACGTTTTTTTCAATGCTGGCGCGATTTGTCAAAGGAGTTAAGAAATTATCCTGTAGAAGATGTGGCCTATGAGTTGATGAATGAACCTGTTGCAGATGACCCTGAAGATTGGAACAAACTCGTGAAAAAAGTTATACCTATTATTCGTGCTGCAGAGCCAACACGGATTATAGTTATCGGTTCAAACCGCTGGCAAAACCCTGATACGTTTGACCAGTTATACGTTCCTGAAAATGATCCTAATATTATTTTAAGCTTTCACATGTACGAACCATTTTTATTGACGCATCATACAGCTTCGTGGACGGGAATTAAAGATTATAAAGGCCCGGTGAATTATCCTGGTGTGATTGTAAAGAAAGAAGATTTGGAAGGATTGCCTGATAGCGTACGCGAAGCGGTATTAGGGAATAAAAATTCTTATAATATTGATAGTATAAGGAATCATTTTAGAAAGCCACTTGCGCTGGCAAAAAAATATAACCTTCCTTTAGACTGCGGAGAATGGGGATGCCTAAATACCGTTCCGGAAGAGGCCCGCCTGCGATGGTTTAAAGATATGGTGACTGTTCTCGGCGAAAACAATATTGGATGGTCAACATGGGACTACAAAGGTTCTTTCGGAATAATCAATAGTAAAGGAGAGGAAGAAACTGCATTG